>DASWHH010000094.1:0-4722 GCA_036398295.1 bacterium | reverse complement strand
CGATGTTCTTTTTCTTTTTGCCGCCCTCGAGTAGATGAATTTTTCCGTAGGCATGGCTGGAAACAAAATCCACCGGGCTGCCGGTCTCTCCGCTGACATAGTTTTTTCGCAAATAGGCGTGTTCCATGAATTCGCCAATTCCCAACCCCGCGCTCACCGGGCCGCCAATTTGAATGTTTGGAAAAGCTCGCTTGGCGCCGTCTACCGTGTAATCGTACAACTTAAAATACTCATCCAGATCTCCCCAGGGCCTGTGATCCGGATCTTCAATCCAGAAGAGATATCCCAGGTCGGGTTCGTTCCAGACTTCAAAATACCACTGACGAATTTCATTTTCCCCGTAACGTTCCACCAGATGTGCCACGGTTGCCTGCACCAGATCGCGCCATCTGCGGTAGTCATTAGGCGGCGAAATGTTCGCCTTCGACCACTTCTGGCGCCGCGCCGGGTCAGAGGCCAACGCATCCGGCATAAACCCAAATTCGACGATGGGCCGAAGACCGTGGGCCAAGATGGCATCAAATACCTGGTCCATAATCTCCCAGTTGTAGCTTGGGCGCCCGTTGCCATCTGTTTGATAAATTTCACAACCCTCGCCCCAGGGAGAGACGCCATTACTATACAGATTATGGGCGCGGACATAGCGAAAAGTGTTGGGGCGATTCTCGTTGGCCTCCTGCATCAAGGCAAAGAACTGGCGATTTTCGCTGGCTAACGTACCGCTTTTGAACGACTCATAGCCAACGTTGCCCCAGAATCGTGCGAACGGAAGTCCCGGTTGGGAGGCATCCAAACGCAGAGCCCAGGGATCGGTCTTAGGAAGCGAACTCTCGAGGGTCTTGGAATCGCCCTGGCGGTTATCGCCCCATGAGGTCGTGATGGCGTGTTTCCAGTCGATCACTTTCTTGAGCGGCTGGTACAGAAATTTATGATCTTTGACAAAGCGTTTGACATAGTACTTCTGTGATTGCATCACAACCAAAGCCACTGCCGCAAGAGCAACGCATCCGCAGGCGAAAAGAATTTTGTTCCCTAATTTGGGCATGAGCTGATGGTTCAGTCCTCGGAGTTTCCAACCAGGAAGTTCCCGATCGCAAGATAGCCCAGATGGCCGCACTGATAAGATCGGATCGCGTCCTCAGGTGAACAGACGATTGGCTCTTCGTGCATATTGAAACTGGTGTTGACCAGAGTGGGAATGCCGGTTATCTTGTGGTACTCTTTGAGGACCCTGTAATAACTGGGATTGGTTTTTTCATCGATCAATTGCGGGCGGGCCGTACCATCCACGTGAACGGTGGCCGGTGAGGCCTGCTTCATGTAATCGGTGCAGTCGAAAGTGATGGTCATGAACTTGGCCGGGTACTCGGCGCCGTGCAAGTTCTTATAACATTTCTCAGCAAATTCAGCCATGGTCACTGGCGCGAACGGCATGAACTCGGTGCGTTTGAGTCGCTTGTTCAGCCAATCATTGACGGTCGGGTCGGTGGCGGCATAAAGAATCGAGCGGTTTCCCAGGGCGCGCGGGCCGTATTCCATTTTGCCATTGAATCGCGCCACCACTTTGTTGTCCGCCAATAACTGCGCCATTCGCGCTTCGATGTTTTCAACATATTCGTATTGCACATTTTCCCGCTTGAGCGCTTCTTCAATTTCGGCATTGCTGTATTCGGGACCGAAATAAACATGATCGAGGGCGCTGCCGAGGCTGCCGTTGGTGCTGATATCGTAGTGCAGAGCTGCACCGGCCGAAATCCCACCGTCGGTCATATTGGGAAAAATGAAGATGCGTTTCATTCCAGGGATTTCGAACAAACGCTGGTTGAGCTTGACGTTGCTGAAGGTGCCGCCCGCCAAAACCAGATTCTCAATCTTGAATTTAGCGTAGGCGTTTTTGGCCAGATCAACAAACGCCTCTTCAAAACGCCTTTGAAAAACCGCGGAGATGTCTTCGCGAGAATAGGTTTCCTGTAGACGACGCATCAACGATTTTTTGAAGAATGGAAATTTCTTGTGCCACATCTTGCCAATCATGTAGGGGCAGTACATCTGCAGGCCATCGACTTTGATGAGATCTTTGACTTCATCGTAAGCGGGCGAATTGGCATTGCCAAAAGCCGCCAGGCCGAGAATTTTTCCCTCGTGGCGATTTGGGCGAAAACCCAGCCAGGCGGTGAGGTTGGCATAATAGTGACCGAGTGAGTTGGGATACCAGGTGCGCGCCACCACCTTAATGCTCTTGCCTTCACCAACCGCGACCATATTGCAAACGAAATCTCCCCAGTAGTCGGAGGTGATGATGAGCGCCTTATCGTAACCAGAAGTGTGGAATGCCGATGCTGCGTGACAGACATGGTGCTCAACGCGGTGAAACTGGGCACGCGGGAACATCTGCCTCAGCCTGCGAACGTCGAGAAAGTGTTGGATAATTACGCGGGGATACGTCTGGAGAATGATATAGGTCGAGTAAATAAAATGGCGCAGGACATCGAGCACGCTGGTCTTGCCGCCCTTCCCCACCGGGAAGGCGGTGAAGGGATACTTGCTGACGTTTTTCACGACATCGACAAACTTGCTGATTTCGGGGACAATCACGTGTTTCACGTCCCTGGCGGATTTTCCCGATAGACGCAGAACCTCGGCGATTGATTTAAACGGAAACCCGCTCTGACCCTTGACCCGGGTCAACCGTTCTTCATTGATGGCCGCTAAAATTTTTCCTTTCTCAACAATCGCGGCGCCGGCATCGTGTTCCTGACTAAACGATAAAACGCACATAAATTCAACTCCTTCTCTCTAGATTCAAAAAGCTAATAAAAAAACTCGAAAATATTATTTGCACACCCGTGACAATTGCCGTGATTCCAGGTATAATTATCCGCAAAACCTCGTCTCTGGGTAAATTACCGAAATGGACTTTCTGCCAGAACAGCAGCGTGTAGACAATGGCGCCGAAGCCGATCACCGATAAAATCAGGCCAACGACCAAACCAACCTCCAGGTTGAATCTTTCCAAAAGCCGAGTCAACCGCGGATCCTCGGGAAGAAAGCCTTCCTTATGGGCAAAAATTCGTGACGACACCGCAAAGCTGAGAATCTGCACACCTAAAATGATTGCCAGCGCACCAATCATCATTGTGTTGGTATCAAAATTAATGGCACCAATCGTCAACGGTCCCGGAAGAATGAGTCCCATCACCAGCAAACCAAAAACTAACAGCGCCAGGCCGGGATAATAAAACAACCATTTCGGACTATAGAGCAACATGAATCGCAAGTGGCGCCAGCCGTCGCGCCAGCTTCGCAAGTGCGGCGGTTTGTGGCGTCCGTCTTTGTGGAGCGTGACCGGAACCTCTGCAATTTTCAAGTCCAACAGGGTCGACTTGATGACCATCTCGGATGCGAACTCCATGCCGGTGGTGTTCAATTGCATTTTCTTGAAGGCATCCTTTTTGAAGCCGCGCAAACCACAATGAAAATCCGTGATGCGGCTATGAAAAAACAGCCGGCCGATTCTTGATAACACCGGGTTGCCAATCCAGCGATGCTTCCAGGGCATGGCGCCCGGCATGATCTTGCCGCCGCCGGCCGGCAGGCGACATCCCATCACCAAATCAAAACCAGAACGCAAGTTTTCGATAAATTTGCTAAGGTCGCCGAAATCGTAGCTGTCATCGGCGTCGCCCATGATCACATATTTGCCGTGTGCCGATTCGATCCCGGCGCGCAATGCGTTGCCGTATCCCTTTAACGACTGGTGCACGACTCGCGCGCCTTCAGCTGCGGCAATTTCTACCGAGCGATCTTTGGAACCATTATCGGAAACGACAACTTCCCCTTGCACGTTGAGGCGCCTGAACGAATCCAGAGCCTTGCGTATGCAGGCTCCCAGCGTTTCTTCTTCGTTCAAGCAGGGTATCACTACCGAAACTTCGACGCCATTATTGCTTGACATTCAGTTACCTTAGTTTAAACTCAGCGCGGATTCTAACACTGTTGCCACGTTGCGGGCATTGTTTTCCCAGGAATAACAGGCTACCATCTTGCTTCTGCCGTTCCGAGCGAGACGATTTCTCAACTCGAGATTTTCAACTAAAGCGGATGCCTTTTCAAATAGCTCATCAACCTTGACCGGATCATAGAGCAAGCCATTGTGTTCATCTTGAATGATTTCGGAGATCTGTCCGATGTCGCTTGCTAAAACCGCTTTGCCGGCGGCCATGTATTCAAAAAGCTTGAGCGGCGAAAAATAGAAAAAGTCGGAAGCTGGATAGGGTGCGAGCACAATGTCCATCGCTGCCACGTAAGATGGTACATCATCGTGGGGCACGTAGCCAGTTAGAACCACACAGCGCTCCAGATGTCGTGACGCAACGAATTCCTGCAATTGGTCCTTCAAGGGGCCATCCCCAACCAGTAAATACCCGGCCTGGGGATATTTTGAGCTGGTATATTCGATCAACTTCATCAGATTTTCCAGGCCGTGCCAGTAGTGAAATGAGCCAACAAATCCCAACACCACCTTTTCATGCAAGTGGTACTTTTGTCGGATGCTGTCACCGGCGATGGTAGGAGCAAAGCGCTCGGTGTTGACGCCATTCGGCACCACCGCAATCTTGGCGGGAGTAATCTTTTTCTGCACATAGTATTGCTTCAACGCGCTCGAAACGGTAATAATTTTTGCCGCCAACTTCATATTCAGCCATTCAATGAAGAACGGTA
>DASWHH010000093.1:0-2307 GCA_036398295.1 bacterium | reverse complement strand
GAGCCGAACATATCCTCATCGTGCATAGTGAGGATGGTTTGGATGAAGTTTCAGCTCACACGCAAACCTACGCCGTTGAGTTGAAAGATGGGATAATTTCAGAAAAGTCCATTGCACCGAATGAATTTGGAATTAAGCCATGCGAGCAAGATGGAGTCGTTGGCGGATCCCCCGAACAAAACGCCGACACGGCAATGAACGTTCTGCGGGGCGCGCCCGGACCGGCGCGTGATATTGTCGTAGCCAATGCCGCCTGCGGATTTGTCGTCGCAGGAGCGACCGATAATTTCAAGCAAGGGGCATCGCTAGCGATCGCGTCTATCGATTCCGGCGCCGCCCTGCAAAAATTCGAGGCTTTAAAAGAGCTGTCTAACCGGGTATAATATGGCCACGATTTTGGACAATATCATCAAACACAAAAAGCAAGAGATCCGCAGGAGCAAAAGGGAGGTTCGCGTTGCCGCACTTTGGGGTTTGATCAAACAGAGTGGTCCGCCGCGCCCGTTTTCGAAGCAACTGGATCTCGAGAATGACGTTGCGATCATTGCTGAAATCAAAAAAGCGTCACCCTCAGCTGGCATCCTCCGGCCCGATTTCGACCCGGTTGCCATCGCGGCCACCTATAGTGCAAATGGCGCCCGCGCTATTTCGGTGCTGACCGATGAAAAGTACTTCGCAGGGAACCGAAATTATTTAGCCAAGATCCGTCCATGTATGAAGCTGCCTCTGCTTCGCAAAGATTTTATAGTTGATCCCTACCAGGTCATTGAAGCCCGGGCGTACGGCGCCGACGCGATTTTGGTCATTCTGAATTTGATTTCGACAGGACTCTATTACGAACTTTTGCAAGCCGCCCAGGAGTGCATGATTGAAGTATTGGTTGAAGTTCATAACCGTGAAGAGTTACATCGCGCGCTTACGCAACATTGCAAGTTGATCGGAATTAACAATCGCGATCTAAAAAATTTTGAGGTAGACATAACCACGACTGAAAAATTGGTGGATGAAATTCCACGGGATGTGATCGTTGTTTCCGAAAGTGGCATTAAGAGCCGGCAGCAGGTGGACCGGCTCGGGAAGACTGGCGTCGATGCGGTTCTTATCGGGGAGGCCTTGATGCGGGAACAGGATGTGGGGGCTGCGCTGAAGCAATTTGTGGGAGTGCGCAAGTGGTCAAGGTGAAAATCTGCGGCATTACTAACCTGGAGGATGCCCTGTTGGCGTGCGAATTAGGCGCGCATGCGCTGGGGTTCGTGCTTTACAGCAAAAGTGCCCGCTACATCGAACCGAAGCTTGCCGCTGCCATTGTGCAGGCGATCCCGATTTTCGTTACCACAGTCGGCGTATGCGTAAACATGCCGATCGCTGAGCTGAATCTACTGTGTCAACAATTACCTCTTAGTGTGATTCAATTACACGGGGATGAAAGCCCGGACTATTGCCGGCAAGTGGAACTACCGTGTATCAAAGCCTTCCGAGTCACGGAAAGTTTTGACCCGGCGCAGCTGCAGCACTATCCAACCGCAGCTTTCTTGTTGGACGCATATGTTGACGCCAACACCTTTGGGGGCACCGGAAGAGTATTCGACTGGCGGATTGCCAGAGACGCCAAACGGTTCGGCAGAATTGTCTTGTCCGGTGGCTTGCACGCCGGCAACGTCTCGGCTGCCGTGCGTCTTGGAGAACCCTACGCAGTGGATGTCTCCACTGGGGTTGAGACTCATCCCGGCAAAAAGGATGAGAAGAAACTACGCGCTTTCTTTGAAGGAATTCAGAGATTATGACTAAACCCTTTGACAATCTGCCCGACGCGCGCGGTTACTTCGGCGCTTACGGCGGGAAGTTTGTGCCGGAAATCTTAGTTCCGGCATTGAACGAATTGGAGGAAGCCTATCGTGGCGCCCAGTCGGAGGTTAAATTTAACGACGAACTTAATTTTTATCGCAAACACTATTCCGGGCGCCCGACTCCGCTAACTTATGCGGATCGCTTGACCGCTCAATTAGGTGGCGCGAAAATCTTTTTGAAACGCGAAGATCTGAATCACACCGGGGCACACAAAATCAACAACGCCATCGGACAAATTTTGTTGGCGAAACGAATGGGCAAACAGCGCATCATTGCCGAGACCGGGGCTGGCCAGCATGGCGTCGCCGTCGCCACGGTCGCCGCCAAATTCGGACTGGCGTGCGCGATCTACATGGGCGAAGAAGACATCCAGCGCCAGCGGCTCAACGTGTTTAGAATGCAGTTGCTGGGTGCTGAGGTGAGACCCGTGACATCTGGAAGTCGCACTCTCAAAGATGC
>DASWHH010000092.1:0-2760 GCA_036398295.1 bacterium | reverse complement strand
TCCGGCTTCGACTCTGTTATAGCCGTTGTCGGAAACTTTGAACAACTCTTTTCCGGCGCGCGATAAAATGCCCTGCACGCGGATGGATTCACCCTTTTCATCGACCCCCACGAGATTGAACCCGGCCCAGGTGGTCTGCTGCTGGATTTTCTTCAAGCCGTCCGCCAACTCGCTGGCCGAGCCGGCGCCGCGATACTCGGTGCCGGCGGCATCCGAAATGCACTGCATGGCCGTCTGCGATTTCTCATCCAGTCCCAGCCCGACCACATGGACTTTGATTTTCACTTGCTGTTCGTTCCAGGCCCGCACCAGCGCACAGGGATCGTCGTCGCAGGTTTCTTCGCCATCGCTGATGAGAATGATTTCGCCGCGGCGATCTCCGAAGTCCTTCAGCGCTTCTCGTAAACTGAAACTGATTGGGGTTTTTCCCATGGGATTGATGCTGCCCATAAAGCTCTTCAACCGGGCAAGGACTTGTTCCGGCGCGCCGAAGGAAACGATCAGCTCCGAGTCCCGGCAATCGCCTTTGCTACGGTGGCCGTAAGCGCGGAACGCCAGCTCGTAGCCTTGAAAATCGCCGGCGACGAAATCCTGCAGTACCTGTTTCGCCACGTCGATTTTAAACGCGCCGTCCGCCAATTTTTGCCACATCGAGCCCGAGGCATCGAAGATGATGTAAATGGCGTCGGGTTTTTCTTGCGCAAAGCCGGTGGCTGGTTGTGAAATGAAAATATAAAACAAAGAAACGAGTATCGCGGCTTTCATAGCGGGGTTGACCTTTCGGGTTAATTTTTTGGCATGTTCTTTTTCATCTGTTCCAGCATCTTCATCGGGTCGACCCCCTCAGTGTAATTGATGTTGGTGGGGCGCTGTAGTTTTTTGGCATCGAATGTGTCCGAGATTTTTGTGGCGGTGTACGTAACCTGTTGTCCCATCATGTTGACTTCTGTTTTGAGCATCAGACCGTTCCAAATCCATGATTTACTGCCGAGATTTTTGATTTCCCAGACTTCACAATTCTTTCCCAGAAAGGTTTCATTGCCGATCTGCTTGCCGCCCATTTCGACTAACATTTGTTTGCCGGCGTCCTGCAAGTCCTTGCCCTCGAGTTTTTTCATCATGCTGTTTTCCATTTTGGTGCCGGTGTTGGTGTTCAGATCAACCGTGTAAATCGTTGAGCCTTCCACGTAAGCGACGCTGTTGGTTTTTTGGCTGAAACTGCCCATTTTGATTTCCGTGTTGGTATATTTGGCTTCCCGCAGGCCAAACTCATCGAAGTAGAGAGCCTCAGTGCCCGTCATCATGTTGCCGGTGATTGTGTATTCGATGGTGCCATTTTTCTGAGTATAACGTTTGAATTTGGAGCCGGTTTGCATCGCAGAGACCGCTGTAAGAGAAGCAAGAACTAAGAGAGCCGTTGTTGAAAAGAGTGTGTCTCTGGTCATGATGACCTCCTGTTGGTGATATGGGTATTGGATTGTTGGACGAATGGATTGGTACAGCTGCGTTTCATTGACGGCTTAGCCCAAATTTTTGCGATTCTTTGCATCTTTTGCATGCCCCCTTCTTTTGGCTCATCCACTCTAGAAATCCGGTCGGAAAATGGCCTGTCATTCCGGCCTTGTGCGGGAATCCCCTGCTTCTGTGCGGGAACCCGGGAGATTCCTGCATACGCAGGAATGACATGCTAATCTTTTTGGATTTTCCGACCGGATTTCTAGACATTAATCACGATCGATGCGAAGCAAAACTTTTCCCGTACTCTTTCGCGATTCGATGAAGGCGTGTGCTTCCTCAGCTTGCTCAAACCTAAAAACTTTACCGATTATGGGCCGAATTTGCGTATCGCTTACAAAACTTCGCAAGGCTTCGAAAATCGCTTGCAATCGCTGCGGCTGTTCGAGCAGGTAACCCAAATGACTCGCCATGACCCCAACGGATTTTTCCGCCATCTTTGTTATCTTAGCACGCGGTAAGTCGCGCCAGGTTTGCCAGATTGAAAAAGGATTCCACCACTTCAGATCTAAACTCGCGAATCCCGCCACCACCAATCGACCAAATGGATTAAGCAGGTCAAAGCTTTCTTTGAAGATGATGCCGCCCACCATTTCCAGCGCCACATCAACGCCTCCACAGGCCTGGCGCAGCTTTTCGAAAACCTCGGGTTCGCGATAATTAAAGGCGCCGGCTGCGCCCAACTTCTTCACAAGAGCGATCTTCTCGCCGCTGCCGGCCAAACCAAAAACGCGGCAGCCCATTTTTGCAGCCAACTGACATGCGGCCGTACCGACTCCACCGGCGGCCGCAGTGATTAATAGCGTTTCGTCTTTTTGAAGCCGAGCCAGCTCAAACAACGCCACCCAGGCGGTCATGTAATTCACCGCAAAAGCCGCATTTTCTTCCATGCTAAAATGTTCAATGGCTGGAAGGGCCCGTTCTTGCGGCACCGCGATTTTTTCGGCGTAGCAGCCGTATTGGGTGCCGACGATCGCTCGTTCGCCTACGCGTCCCTGGTCCACCCCGGGGCCAACCGCCTCGATGAACCCTGCGCCTTCCATTCCCAAAATGTAGGGCCGTTTGGGCGCCCAGCCGTAGAGTCCCTTGCGGGAGAGAATCTCCGCATAGTTGACGCCCATGTACCGCAGTCGCACCAGAACTTCGCCCGCGCCAGGGATGGGGTCGGCAACTTCGGTGAGGCGCAGTACACCCGGCCCGCCAATCTTGCGGAGCAGATAGGCATTCATCGGCTGGTCGGGGGCG
>DASWHH010000091.1:0-4552 GCA_036398295.1 bacterium | reverse complement strand
ACCTTCAAGCCTTCCTCGATATCCAAACCAACCTCACATGCATCCACACTACCGAGACCGTTGAAAGGTTGATGGAGCTTCTCCAAGAGGAGGATCTGCCCGACATCATTTTGATGGATGTGCGTCTGCCGGGAATGTCCGGGATCCGGGGAATCGACTTAATCAAGCAACGCCATCCGCAAATCGATATTGTGGTTTTGACGGTTTACAACGACTCGGACAAAATTTTCGATGCGTTGTGTGCTGGCGCCTCTGGCTATCTTTTAAAGAACGCGCCGTTTTCAGAAATCAAAGGGTCGTTGGAACTACTGCACGACGGTGGCGCGCCCATGTCCCCGCCTATTGCCCGCAAAGTGATTGAATTCTTTCACGCCAAAAATAAACCCACCAAACCGGGTCCGCTTTCGCCCAGGGAAAGGGAGGTGGTTAACGCGCTCGTAGATGGCTTGAGTTATAAAATGGTCGCTGACCGCCTGGGGATCTCCATTGGTACCATGTGCTCACACATCAAAAACATTTATAGAAAGCTGCACGTCCATTCCAAAGCCGAGGTGATTTCGAGATCCTTGCGCGGCGAAATCTAACATGGCGCAAAGCGCATAGAGCATGGCGCATAGCGCACAGACGCCCTGGGT
Source organism: bacterium (assembly GCA_036398295.1). Taxonomy (GTDB): domain Bacteria; phylum Zhuqueibacterota; class Zhuqueibacteria; order Oceanimicrobiales; family Oceanimicrobiaceae; genus DASWHH01. Next base: position 3,917 of record DASWHH010000091.1, on the reverse strand, counting down.
TTAGCCCGCCATTCAACCTGCAATCAACCCAGCCATCCAATAACCCAATAACTAATACCATATTCCTGGGATTGATGATATGGCATCCGAAAATTATCTTCTTCATAGAAATCCGGTCGGAAAATCCAAAAAGATTAGCATGTCATTCCTGCGTATGCAGGAATCTCCCGGGTTCCCACACAGAAGCAGGGGATTCCGGCACAAGGCCGCAATGACAGGCCATTTTCCGACCGGATTTCTAGAATACTTCGGGTTTTTTTAAATGGAGGTTAACATGCAGAACCACTGGCTTTGGTATCTATTTGCAGCGGCGATCATTCTCTTGGGGACTTCGATTTCTCCGGCGCAGGTTGTTGCCACCTATTCCGGAACCGCAGTCGCCCCATCGCAACTACCGATTCAAGGCGTTGTGGTCAGCGCTTTTGGCGCGCCAAACGATACCACGGATGCCGCTGGCGAGTTTCAGCTCGAGTTTACGGCTTTGCGGGACACGACCGGCAACATTCAGCCGACAAGTTTTTCGCATCCGCTCTTTCTGCCCCAGGTCCTCGGAGTTGCAATCGCCAGCGGCGAGAATGTCACAGGACAGGTTGTGACTCTATTTCCGGTCGTGCTTACCTTTGCTGTTACTGGACGGGTTACCAGTCTGGAGGGCACCCCTCTTACCGACGTTCAAAGTGTTGTGGTAGAACTCCTCGAGGCGTCTGGACAGGTGTTCACTGCTTTTGCCGATCCGGATGGCTCCTACGAAACCGAGGTAAATCAGGGTTCGTACTTTGTGCGCGCCGGTGCTCTATTCCGATCGGGAAAGGCGTTCTCAAGAATCAGCAAGTGGTTTGACAACGTAGACGACTTGAGTGATGCTACCCTTGTAGAGATTAACTCTGATCGCACAATTAACTTTAGCCTGCGACAACTGCGGGTCGGATCGATCTCTGGGTCGGTCACCGATTTGGCTACTGCGCAGCCACTTTCCCAGGCGTTCGTGTTTTTGAGTTCTGAGGTTCCCTCTGACAGCAGCGAGAATACCACCGATGAAAACGGGAACTACACCGTGTCCGCATTTGAGGGTACCTATTTTGCGCGCGCTGAAAAGGCAGGTTTTGTCCGACTCTTCTATGACAACGTCCAAAATTTATTTGCGGCCACGCCGGTGGTCATTGACGAAAGCAATCTCAATGTGACGGGCATTGATTTTGCGCTCTTTACAGGCGACGGCAGCAATTCCATCAGCGGCACGGTTGTAGATGAAGCCACCGGTGTTGCAATCGCTGGGGCCGAGATGGTGGCGATGACTGCGGATAAAAAGTCATTTTCGGCGGTCACAAATGACAACGGATTCTACCGCATCGCTACGTTGCCGGATGGAGAGTATTACGTTTGCGCATACCATGAGGACTACATTCCGCACTTTTATGGAACGACTGCCCAGCGCTGGGAAGATGCTACCCCCATTCGTTTGGCAAATGGCATCTCTGTAAGCGGAATTGACTTTGGTTTGCAGGCTTTGCAAAGTTTTGTTGGTCAGATAAGCGGAACCACGTTTGCCGGCTCTTCGGCACTCTCGGGGGCGCTGGTCTCCGTATTTGACCAGGAAAATGTTTTGGTCTCCGCCGACAATTCGTACTACAATGGCTACTTCACGATTTCCGGACTGCCCACGGGTGAATACACTTTATTAGCCAGTAAGATTGGATTCAATTCAATTACCTTACCCGGCAAAATTGCTATCAATCTTGCGTCGACCCCGGTGGCGAGTGGAGCGATCGTGCAGTTAGAGTCGGTGACAGCGGTAGACGAAGAAGATGACCCGGATGTGCCATCGCGATTTTCACTCAATCCAAATTATCCGAATCCATTTAATCCGTCCACGGTAATCCGGTTTGCTTTGCCCGAAGCCGCGGTGGTGGAGATTTCTGTTTATGATGTGCTGGGGCGAAGGGTTCGCACCCTTTTAAATGAACTGCGCCCGCTCGGCAATCATCAAATTAGCTGGGATGGCAGAGACGAACATGGCGCTGTTGTTTCTTCCGGCATTCTTTTCTACAGAATTAAAGCTGGTCAGTTTTCTGAGACGAAGAGGATGGTGTTGCTGCGCTGATAATGTACTATATTTTAGTCTTAGCGGGGCTATCCCAAAAGCCGGTTTTCTTGTCGTGCATGTCCTGACGCGTCGAGATTTATCGGGATGATTCACATGAAAAATTTGTTTGCATTTATTCGCCTGAGTTTTTATATTGCGTTGAACGTCATAGAAATCCGAAAATGAAAAACTCATTGGCCCACAACATCCACTCGCATGGTCACCATCACCACCATCATTTCGGATGGATAGTGGGTGTTCTCGATTCGCTAATCGACCAATGAAATAAACCACAGCAAATGTCATCAATCAACCCACTATTTGAAACAGGTAGTGGGTTTTTTATTTTGTCTCAACAGGAGAGGAAGCCATGATTCTCAAAATTGGTTTGCCAAAAGGCAGCTTACAAGAGGCGACATTAAATTTGCTGAGCAAAGCCGGATTCAATTTTTATATCCGTGAGCGCGCCTATTTTCCTGCCAGCGATGACGAAGAGCTGCAGGCCATTCTCATTCGCGCGCAGGAGATGGCCAAATATGTCGCCGATGGCGTGCTCGACGTTGGGATAACGGGGAAGGATTGGATAATCGAAAATGGCGTAGAGGTTGTGGAAGTCGCCGAGCTGGTCTATTCGAAAGTGAGTTTCCGGCCCGTGCGTTGGGTGGTGGCTGTGCCAGAAAACTCGGACATTCAATCTGTGCAAGACTTAAGCGGCAAACGCATCGCCACCGAGGTGGTGAACATCACTCGGAAATATTTGGAACGTCATGGCGTAAGAGCAGAAGTGGAATTTTCATGGGGCGCGACGGAAGCCAAGACCCCGGAGCTCGCCGACGCGATTGTCGAAATCACTGAGAGTGGCGCCTCTTTGCGGGCCAATAAGCTGCGCATCGTTGATACGGTGCTGGAGTCTACCGTTCGTTTGGTTGCGAATGTCGAGAATTATCGCGATGATTGGAAGCGCGAGAAGATTCAGAGTCTTGCCATGTTGATGCAGGGGGCGATTCAAGCCAGCGGCAAAGTTGGGTTGAAATTGAACGTCCGAAAAAATGATCTCGAAAAAGTCAAAAAGGTTTTACCAGCCATGAAGCGTCCAACCATTTCACCGCTGGTGGGCAACGACTGGGTGGCTCTGGAAACCATTCTCGATGAGAAGGTGGTGCGGAAACTTATCCCGCTGTTGAAAAAAGCCGGCGCCGAAGATATTATAGAATATCCACTCAACAAGGTCATCTACTGATGCTGAGAATCTATCGATCACCGGCCGAGTTTTTCGAGACTCAAAAATCGTTTGCCACTGACCACCAGCAATTGCGCCAACAAGTGGTCGACATCATCACGCGGGTGCGGAGAGAGGGAGATCGCGCGCTGCTGCAACTGACAGAAAATATTGATGGCATAAGACTGGAAACGCTTCGGGTTGCCCGCGAAACCATTGCTGCAAGTGTCAAAAGCCTGCAGCCGGAGATTCGCAAAACCTTTACATGCGCCATCGATAATGTGCGCCGATTCCACGAAAAGCAGCGTCCAAATTCCTGGATCGAAACGTTGTCGGACGGATCGCGCTTGGGAATGCAATTTTCGCCCATTCAAACTGTCGGTGTTTACGTCCCCGGCGGACGCGCGGCGTATCCGTCGACGGTGATCATGACGGTCGTGCCAGCACAGATCGCCGCAGTCGAGCGAATTGCGCTGGCATCACCGCCCACCCACGAAGGTAGGATCAATCCGATCGTGTTGGCAGTGGCTGGTTTGTTGGGAATCAACGAGATTTACGCGATCGGTGGAGCGCAGGCCATTGCAGCCCTGGCCTATGGTACCGAATCCATTGTGG
>DASWHH010000090.1:0-1549 GCA_036398295.1 bacterium | reverse complement strand
GATGGCCTTTTCCATTAAACCCGGGCGAACTTCGGTATCGTATCTTTTCTTGTCGCCGCCAGCTTTGGCCAGTTGAGCTTCGGTGGCGGGCACCAGCAATTCAAACATAAACAGTCGATTGTTTGTATGGCAATAGTCGCTTAGCCTCGCCAGCCGGGCGGCCTGGCGTTTGTTACCTGTGGCGTCGTCTTCAACATTGTAGCGGACCAGCACTTTCACAAATGTCGGATTGAACTTTTCGATATGCGCTCCAAATTGATCGCCGTATTCAAAGTCAAATTCATCCTGTCCACTTTTTTCCGCCGGCATCGCCACTTTGATTCCGCGCTTCAAGGCGTCACGGACGCAATCGGCGCCGAACTGTTCGTCGACCAAGATGGCGCCGCGGTCTTTGGGCGCGCCCATTTCCAATGCCTGCAAAAAGCCTTCGTAAACGATCTGTTTGTACGAAGCAATCATCTTCGTCTCGTCATCATTAGGTTGCCGCCCTTTGATCCCGAACATTTTTGACTGAAACGATCCTCGGTGATCGAAGGGCATCACGTACAGGGGTTTGTTGTACCCCACTTTCGCTTGTGCCATAATCGGTTACCTCCTGAAAATTGATTAATGATTATTGAATATTGATTAATGAGTCTCCTAGAAATCCGGTCGGAAAATGGCCTGTCATTCCGGCCGTGTGCCGGAATCCCCTGCTCCTGTGCGGGAACCCGGGAGATTCCTGCATACGCAGGAATGACATGCTAATCTTTTTGGATTTTCCGACCGGATTTCTAGTGTAATTTGCGATTTTTCATGGGAGTACATGGCGTTCTTTGGCCTTTTCATACAACTCAATATAACGCTTTGCCGAGGCGCTCCACGAAAAATCCTCTCGCATCCCGCGCCGCATCATTGACCGCCAGATTTTTTTGTCCCGGAAGAGATCCAATGCCCTGCGAACGGTCAAATAGAGGGCCTCCCCAGAAAAATTGCTGAACGAAAAGCCGTTGCCCCTTTGGTAATATTCGTGGTAGTCTTTGACCGTATCTGCCAGGCCGCCAGTTTTGCGCACGATGGGAACGGTGCCGTAGTTGAGGCTAAACATTTGATTCAACCCGCACGGCTCGTAACGTGACGGCATAAGAAACATATCGGCGCCTCCGGTGATGAGGTGCGCCAGTTCATTATTATAGCCAACATAGGTCGAGAATTGATCGCGATAGGTGGTCGCTGCCGCGCGCAGGAATTCCTCGTGAGCCGGCTCGCCGCTGCCCAGCACCACGATTTGCAGCGGCAACTTCATCAACTCATCGATGACCGGCGGCAGCAGTTCGAAGCCCTTCTGCGGAGTCAGCCGCGAAATCATGCCGATGGTAGCCACGCTCTCGTCGAACGGCAACTTCATTTGCTGCAGCAGCGCTTTCTTGTTCTGCAATTTTTTGTCAAGATTCTTTTCCGAATAAGGATACCGAAGGTAGCGATCGGTTTTGGGATTCCACTCCTCGGTGTCGATGCCATTGAGAATGCCCAGGAGATCGTTTTTTCGTGACGCCAGTACACCATCCAG
>DASWHH010000089.1:0-3100 GCA_036398295.1 bacterium | reverse complement strand
ATGACACGAAATCAGGATTTGTTTTTGGGGATCGCATTGACGGCATTTGGGCCGTAGGAGAAAAGCGATGAGTCGAAATCTTTCCCGTAGAGAATTTTTGAAAACCAGTGGCGCGATTGCTGCCAGTGCTTCACTCGGCTTGGCGAGCGCCGCTCACAACGCCGGGCGTATTTCTGCTAACGAAACCCTGCAGATCGGAGTCATCGGCACGGGCGATCGCGGCGCGTGGGAAGTGTACATTTTCAAACACACGCCCGGCACGAAGGTGGTAGCGTGCTGCGATATTCTGCCCAAACATTTGCAGAACGGACTCGAGAGCGCGGACAAAAACGCACGGGGATATGACGACTATCGCAAGGTTATAGAAGACAAAAATGTCGACGCGGTGCTGATTTGTACGCCGCAGCATCTGCATTACCAAATGGCTCTGGATACGCTGGCGGCCGGCAAAGATATCATCTGCCAAAAAACTATGACGCTGAATATCAAAGAGGCTTTGGAGTTGTCAAAGGCAGTGAAGAATTCCAGGTACGTCTTTCAGGTGGCGTACCAGTGGATGAACAGTCCGCTGTACCGGGAAGTTCGCCGCCGAATTCAGGAAGGCGATTGCGGGCAAATCACCCACGTGCGCTGCAACTACAATCGCAACGGCGACTGGCGGACCGCGGTGGACGATCCGAAACTCGAACGTTTGCTGAACTGGCGAATGTACTGGGAATACTCGGGCGGATTGATGGCCGAGCTCTGCTCCCATCACATCAACATTGTGAATTGGGTGTTGGGGGCCCTGCCTTTGAAGGTCACCGGCATCGGCGGTATCGATTACTGGAAAGACGGCCGCGAGACCTTCGACAACGTCAACACGATTTTCGAGTATCCGAACGGGGTGAAGGCGAGCTTCCAGTCAATCACCACCAATGCGTGGGAAGATGTCTCGATTATTTTCATGGGGACGGATGGTACAATCGAAATTAAGAAAGAAGAAGGCCAGACTGCGCACTTTTACGCAGAGCGCAAAAAAGTCGAAGCTGCACTTTCAGCAGAAGAGATTGGCAAACTCGATGCCATCAGCAGCGCCACCCGCCGGGCATGGGCGCGGGGAGAAGCGATACCCATAGAGGTCGCTGATAACACCAAAGATGATCTGGAAACCACTCGCGCGATGTTTTTAGAATTTGCGGATTGCGTGCGCAACCGGACGCAGCCAACTTCGAACGTCAACAACGGTCGCGAGGTAGCGATTGCCGTGGATATGGCCAACCTCGCCATGCGCCATCAGACGATTGAACACTGGAAAGCGGAATATTCCGGTTGAAATTTGTCAACGTAGAAAGCTGAAACGGAGAAATGAAATGTCACGTCGGTTCGGTGTTTTGATTCTTGTGATCTTGCCGTTGCTATTCACATCTTATTCGTTGGCGGAATCATTTGACACCCCGCGGCTGGGAATCGTCATCAGCAAGACCAGTTTCGAGCATAGTTGGGGCGTCACGCAGATGTCGGCGCACGGCTGGGCCGGCATCGCCAATCTTGCGGGCATTCCATACGATTGCCTGTTTATGGACGATATCGCCGCCAGCAAAAATTTGGAAACATATGATCTGCTGATTTTCGCGCAGTGCAGCTATCTTGATGACCGCCTCTATCCGTCGGTGGTCAAAGCTCTGCAAAAGTATTTGGACAAAGGCGGCAATTTGATCGTCGATGGGCCGCTGGCGAAGTTCGATCAGAAAGCCCGGGAGAGGCGGCATCAGGACCTGGATGATCTGCTCGGCCTGGAGTATGACGGCTTTCGCGGTGGCTCGGATTATCGCATCAAAGTGGTCGACAATTCGAACTACGTCACGCGTCCGTTCGAGCTCAATCAATACGTCACCCAACATCAAGTAAACGGACTCAACATTGTGAAATTCAAACAGAACGGTCAGACACTGTTGCTCACAACCGACGAGCGCCAGTCGTATCCGTTTCTTTGCATTCGCCAGACGGAAAAGAATCGCGTCATCCTCGTGAGCGATTTCAGCACGTGGGCCGGCGTGGCCTCGTTTTTCCGCAATGTGCAACCGCAGCTGTTCTATGCCAACGAACTTTTCAATATCATGATCCGGGCGCTGCACTGGGCCATTTACGATGACATTGGGGCGCCATTTCCCGTGCCGCAGGTTTCGAACGCCAACCTGACCGCTATCGTCCGCCTCGATGCCGATGGCAGCAGCAATCTCAACGCCCAGATTTCCACTATGAATTATCTGGTTGATTTGGCGAGGGAAACCGGCGTCGTGCCAGTTTACGCCTGGGTTTCCAGTGGCGCCACCAAAGCCGGCTGGCAAGACCTTGCGCCGCTGGGAAAGAAGATTGAAGACGTAGGTGGCGAGATTGGCACCCACAGCAAGTTTCATCGCATCGGCGCGGACATGACGGAGGCGCGCTGGCGGGAGGAACTGGACGGCGCCATCGAAGAGATTGAATTCAATACGGACGATTACGGCTTTCCCATCGGCAAAGTGGAGTGGTTCATCAACCCGGGCAACACCATTCGCATGAGCGACTACGAGCAGGTCGCCAAACGCTTTTCATTTTACATGACCCACGGTTTCGAGCAGGACATGCCAATCGGCTGGGGAAATCTCACATGGTACACCGGGCCGCACAAAAATCTCGTGGTGCTGGAAAATATTCCGTCGCCGGATTATCAGTGGTTCAATGATCCAAGTTGGAGCTACACCACGCAGCAAATCGCCGCGTACGAAGAAGCGATTTTCGATCATCTTTATGACAACATCGGCCGCGGGGTGATTTTCAACGAAATGTGGCATGACTACTCGATCACCACGCAGCCGCAGAAAGAAAAGGAGCGCATCGTCAACAAAAGCAACATCGAGTTCTATGACGCGATGAAGGCGAAGTTTGCCACCCACCGCATCTATTGTCCGACGCCCGAAGATCTCGGCCACAAATTGCGGGCGATGGCACAATGGGATTACAGTTGGACTGTGATGAATGACAAGGTTGACATCATGCTGGATTTGTCCCATGTACGGCTCGACACCATTCCCTATTTCACGGGCGGTATGGGATTGAAAATAGAAAATACGCACGG
>DASWHH010000088.1:0-4214 GCA_036398295.1 bacterium | reverse complement strand
CACAAAAAAAGTGTCCACATCTACCGTGAGTCCCGGGAAACTCTCGAAAGTTTTCTTCATGTAATCGACCGCCCAGAGGTTGCCGTCGGTGTAAGATGCGCGAGTCTGGTAGCCGTCTGCATTCGCCAGATTTTCAATATGCGTTTGAAGGTTTGCCCGCGATACTTGATCCATCAGAGCTGCGATCTTCGGGTCGAAAGATTCTTGCGAGCCAAGCTGGTTGTACAGAAAACAAGCAAGAATCAGAGTCCCGAGGAAAATCGATCTTATTTTCATGCTACACCCATTAGAAAGAGGTAATTTATTTGACCAGCGTCATGCGGTGCGATTGCCGGAATTCCCCGGACTTGATAGTAAGGATATAAACTCCGCTGCTGACCAACCTACCGGAATCGTCTTTGCCATCCCAGACAATTGCATGTTCGCCGGCGGCCTGGTTGTCATCCGCAAGAACTCTAATTGCCTCACCCCTCAAATTATAAACCTTCAAAGTGGTTTCGCCGGTCTTGCCTAAGGTGTAACGAATCGTCGTGCTGGGATTGAAGGGATTGGGGTAATTGGCTTCCAGGCGATAGGAATCGAGGATGCTGCTGTCGGCGGTCTCTTCAACACTCACCGGAATTTCAACCGTGAAGGTGTCCGGGCTGGTGGTGGTAAAGCTATTGGTTTCGCCTTCACCCGGCGGCGCAAACATGAAGACATGTTCGTTAGCGTTTTCCATAAACACAATGTTGCCGGCGGCATCAAAATCGATGGTGGCGCGCGCCTGAACATTGTCATCGGCCCCATAAAAAGCTTGCTCGGTGATGATGCGCACGGTGTCGGGAAAGAAGGAGTTGATGTCGTCGATGCGCCAGATGCCATCCTGGTTAAAGCCACCGCCCGCCCGGGTCACATAGTACAAGATATCATCGGTGGCAGAGGCGCGATCCTCACCGCGGTCCATGAGCAGATCGTTGGCGATGAAGGTTTTGTTTTCCGCTAGAAACCAGACGGCATCGCTGTCGGTGACGGGCAGCGTTCCGGAAACGTCATACTTGCGAATGCCCCGCCCATCCGAACCCAGGTCATTACTCATCCGGAGCGTAACAAATAACGCGCCCTCGTCGTCGAGGATAATCTGGTGTGGGAAAAAACCGGTAAATGTCCCAACTACCTCCATCGCGGAAGCCATCATGGATTCGGCCGTTCCCAGGTTGCCACGCAAAATCTGATTGTTGGCGGCAACATAAATTGTGAAGTCATCTCCGGCGCCTTCCAGATAGATTCCTTTTGGAGAGGTCAGGCCTTGGATCACTGCCGTGGCGGTGAAATCGCGGTTGATACGCATAATTTGGCCCAGGTCCCGATTGGCAACATAAATACGTCCGAGCGAATCCAACGCGGGGAATAAAGGTGCTTCCGTACCGTAATTGATAGCGCCGCCGCTCGAAATATCGGCTGCCACGAGAAACGGGTCGTGAAAAGAACCATCCGCATTGAAGATGTTAATTCCGGTTCCGAGCGCGCCACCGTCATTCGAGGTAAAAATCAATCCAAAATTAGCATCGCGCGGGGCCGTGACAACTGCAACGCCGCGGGTGAAAATTTCGATGTCGCCTGAATCGAAAAACATTGTCCATTCGCTGTCCGAGTAGTTGGGTTGTTCGGCCGTAACCTCAAAAACATAATTCCCGACCGCCGCTTCGGCGCCAGACCAGACGACGGACTGTGTGCCGGCGCTCATTGGGCCTCCATCAATTTGCGCGATACTACTGCCGGTCTCGCTATTAATCACATTGATAGTGACAGTGCTGGCCGTGTCATTCAAGATAAAGGAGAACAGCGCGCCCGTGCCATCGGAGAAATTGCCATCGAACGGTGAACTATCGGGGTTGGAGATTTTTAACTGCGATGCAAAAACACCGGCGTGGGCATTTTGTGTCTGAATGGAGCAAACGAAAACAAACACCACAAAAATCGAACAAGCTTTAGCAATCGACCTCATTTCCACCTCCGTCTTGGCTAATCATTTTGTTGAACAACGTGGGGCTGTCTAAAAAGGTACCTGTCATTGCGAGCGAAGCGAAGCAATCTGCTGATTCTGTGCTCAAATCATGGGATTGCTTCGTCGCTTACGCTCCTCGCAATGACAATTTTCTCCCTTTTTGGACAACCCCACGTCACTAACCTATTTAGTCATAACCATTTTTTTGACCGACTTGAAGTTTCCCGCTTCCAGCGAATAGAAAAATACGCCGGAAGGAAAACCGCTGGCATCGAACGTGGCTTTGTAGGTTCCCGGCGACAGACGCTGGTTGACCAACGTCGCCACTCTCCGACCGAGCACGTTGTAAACCGACAGGGTGACGTGCTCGGCCTTTTGCAGCTCGAATTCAATCGTGGTATTTGGATTGAAAGGATTGGGATAGTTCTGTTTTAGAGAGAACACCTCGGGAATGGTTTCGGCGATTTGTTCCACGCTGACCACGCCGTCGAAGACCCACTTTTCCACGGCCCAGCCGTAATAGGTTTGGGTGTAGAGTACTGGCTCCGTTGATTCGACATCCACATCAATTACAGAAGCAAATCCTCCGACTCGCCCATTACTCGAGCCGGTGGCATAATCACCGGCGATTCTGAAATTCCACTCGGCGATATCGATGGTGTCTTCGCTGACGGCCGTATTGGCATCAATCTGATAAATTCTTCCATAAGGATAACCGCCGCTCGACCCAATGTGAATGAATGAATCTACAGCCGCGAAAACAGTGGGAGGATCATCGAAAAAGGCTAATCCCAGGAAGCTGGGCGTGCCAAAGCCGCCGTTGCCAATTGTGTCGTCAGGCGCAAGTGTCAGCTGAAAACTGTTATCAGGCGTATAGCCATTTTCCGGATCGCCGACATATTTCCACAGGCTGCGCTCGGAGGTGGCGCTGATAAATAATTGCGAACCGTCACCGCTGACGGTCAGGCCCTGGTAGATACCTGGTGGAAGATCGATGGTGGTGGCCGGCGTGTCGTTGTGTCCGCCAAAATCTCCCCAGGTGGTGCCAGGGGCTCCGATGGGAGCAAACACTTTGACTTCATTGGTCTTGGGGTCGGAGCCTTCATAATCAATCACATAAACGTAACCCGCGGTATCGACCTCGATGGCAAAGATATTTTCGCTACCGGTGGTCATGCGGAAATCGGTCGAAACCACACCCGTTTCGGTTAATTCAAAAACCAGGATATTGTGTTCCTGATCGTTGTTGGCGACGTAAACATAATTATTTTTTCCGCTGGCAAGCTGCCACGCGCCCGCCAATCTTATTTCATCCAATCCGGAAATCCAATCGGTGAACTGGGCATCCGTATTGTAATCGGGATGCTTCATTTGTTTGTTGATTAACGAGGGGACGCGGCCATCAGCGGAGTCGGCATCCCAGTAACCGACCAGGTAATTACCGGGAAGACTGAAAAGATTGTCGAGCACCGGACTGGGCGGCGATTGCGCAACAATTGCAACAAATCTATTGGGAGCGACGACCGCCACACTCGAAGTCTGGTCGCCCGTGCCGTTCACACCATCATCAAAAGTGACGTATTGGGTTGACCACTCATTTGATTGCGCAAAGAGGGGAAACGACGTCAATAGAAGTAACAAACGGAATGATAGATATTTTCTCATGTTCGCTTTCCTCCAGGAATGAGCAAAGAGAGCCTGTAGGGCCTCGCTATTGTTCTATTTCAGAACTTATTTGGTTAGAATCATCTTTTTGACTTCTTTAAAACTCCCGGCCTCGAGGCGATAGAAAAAAATGCCGGAAGTCAATCCGCTGGCATCAAAAGTGGCCTTGTAGGAACCCGGACTTAGCCGTTCGTTAACAAGGGTGGCCACTCTCTGGCCGAGTACACTGTAAATTGACAACTCAACGTGTTCCGTCCTTTGAATTTCAAATTCAATTGTGGTGCTGGGGTTGAACGGATTGGGATAATTTTGTTTTAAGGTGAAATGCTCGGGAGTGTTTTCCGCAATCCGCTCGACGCTGACAAGTGTGCCCAAATCACCATCGAATACCCACTTTTCAATTGTCCAGCTGTAGTAGGATTGCGAATAAATTATGTTGGGTTCTTCTGAGTTTACATCCGCATCATAGGTAGAAGTATAGCCACTCCAGAGACCGATGCCAGGGCCGCTCCCTCTTGAAGAATAACTACCCGCATGCGCAAAATTCCACTCCGCAACATCC
>DASWHH010000087.1:0-5280 GCA_036398295.1 bacterium | reverse complement strand
AATCAGAGTCGCCTCGATGATCGCCAGAAATGTTGCTATCACAGGCGAAGTGTTCTTTTCGCTGGTAAATGTAATTGAGGATGGACCGGCGACAACGGAACGTCGATCTTTTTGGGTTAGTTCCTACTCTCAAATAACTATTCTAAGAGAAGGTGATGGACCTATGAATACTAAGACTTGCGTTAGAATGAACGTCGCTAGGATCTTACCCTACATTTTGATCATGTTGGGCGCGATTTTGCTTAACCTCCCATCAACAGCATTGTTGGCCCAGGACGACAAGAAAGGCGACCTCGAAGACTTCACTGACGACTACGGCGAGGAAGGCGACGACGACAATTGCGATTCCTGTTCTGATGATGCCACGCAATTCTTTCTGGCGGTCTTCTTTGACAATTTCGTCGATTTTGTCCGGCTTTGGGGAAACACGCCCGGTACGGAATTCGGCCCCTACCCTTCGCATCCTTATGCGGCCGGGAATGGCTTCATGAACCCATCCGACAAATTCCGTAGTTATTTCTTTAACACTGAAGCGAGTTATCACTATCTCAACGACAACCTGCGAAGTTTTAATTTCAAATGGGAGACACAATTTGTCCGCAGCAGCAAACTGTCCTTCGATATGTCGATTTATGAAGAAGAGCTGTCGGACCGTTTCGGAAGCCACCACGATCGCATGACTTTCTTCGGCGTGAGGTACGGCCACTCTCTTTACCGCACTGAGCAAATGATAGTGAATCTCGAAGGCGGCTTTCGTGGGTTTCATCGCCAGAGCTCGCACGGCGGTGTGGAGCTGGCGTTGGACATGCAGCTCTTTCCATGCCGGCCGCTGATCATAGAAACGGAAGTGGCCGCGGCCTATGTGAGTAATGGCATGCTGTACACCGTGGAATCCAGCGCCGGCATCATCGTGGGACGATTTGAAATTTTGGGCGGCCTGCGAATTTTGAAGAACAAATCCGCCGATATGCTTGACGGCTTCCGGGTTGGCCTCCGGATTTGGTATTAATCAATCCATCACGATCGCCATGTCGCTCAAAAGATATTTAAAGCTAAGCTTTGCAGTCTTATCCTCTATTTTCCTGACATCTTGCTATGTCTCACCGCCGCCGGTTTATCAACTCTCGCCAGTGCCCGACAGCGGCATTTGGTGGTCAGGTAAACAGTACGCTGCCGATTCGACGAATGGAATCAGTACGTTCGTTGCCTATCAGAGATCGGACCGTCATCATCTTATTTTCGAGGTGGAGTTCACCAACCAGTCCGAGGAACAAGTTCTGGTGTCGCCGGAAGATTTCTATTACTTGCCGCTCCAAAGCGCCGAGGATACCGTTTCACAAAGAGAAGTTCATGCCTTGAATCCGGAAACCGAACTGCTCGAGATTGACAAAAGCCTTTCCCGCGAGCATGCCAGCTACGCCACCCACACCGCCATTGATCTTACGGTCAGCTTGTTAGATTTGGTTTTGGCAATCGTCTCGCCCGACGATGCGGCTTCGTATGAGGAGCGATTGGCGTGGGAAGTCAATCGCGCTGATTATCAGCAACTGCATCAAGCCCGCGTCTCTGAATTAAAAGGGTTACGAGAGGAATGGGAGTTCGAAACGCTGAGAAAAACCACCATGAATCCCGGTGAGCAGATTCGGGGAAGAGTCTATTTTCCCATTACGAAACAAGCCCAATTCATCGAATTAGTGTTACCGATCGGCCGTCACCCCATCACCCTGATTTTCAAACAGATCAAACATCGGGCGAGTTGAACTCGCAGCTCTGCCCCCTTCTGCAAACGTGACTCGCTGTTGACAATTTCCGGATTTATTTTACATTGGGAATAAACTCCGCGGAAGATAAATTCATGAAATTTGTCGCAGACCTTCATCTGCATTCACACTATTCACGCGCCACCAGTAAAAACCTCAACCTCGAACATCTCAGCAAATGGGCGCAGCTCAAGGGTGTGCAAGTGGTCGGCACCGGTGACATTGCCCACCCCGGCTGGCTGGCAGAAATGCAAACCAAGCTCATACCAGCCGAAGAAGGTCTGTTTTGCCTGAAAGAGGAATATGCCGGCACCATGCGCTCGGAAGTATTCAAAGCCTGCCGGGGCACGGTGCGGTTCATGCTCGCCGGTGAAATCAGCAACATTTACAAAAAGCACGACAAGGTGCGAAAAATTCACCATGTCGTGTTCTTCCCTTCTTTTGCAGCGGTGGAGAAGTTTCAGGCGCGTCTGGAAAAAATCGGCAACATTCGCTCGGATGGCCGGCCCATCCTTGGGCTCGACTCGCGTGATTTGCTCGAAATCGTTCTCGAAACCGACCCCCAGGGATATCTGATTCCCGCCCACATCTGGACGCCGTGGTTTGCGCTGCTCGGCTCGATGTCAGGATTTGATGCGGTGGAAGAATGTTTCGATGATCTGACACCGCATATCTTCGCACTCGAAACCGGGCTTTCCTCCGACCCACCAATGAACTGGCGCCTGTCGGCGCTGGATCGTTATACCCTGGTTTCCAATTCCGATGCCCACTCTCCGCAAAAACTCGCCCGCGAGGCCAATATCTTCAACACCGAATTGTCGTATCCCCACATCTTCGAGGCTTTAAAAACTGGCGACCTCGTGGCCTTTGGCGGGACTATCGAATTCTTCCCTGAAGAGGGAAAGTATCATTACGACGGCCACCGCAAATGCCGCCTGCGCTGGAATCCGAAAGAAACCATCCAGCACAAGGGCGTCTGCCAGGTCTGCGGCAAACCGGTGACGGTCGGGGTCATGCACCGGGTGGAGAAATTGGCCGACCGCGATTTCGACTACCAGCCCAACAACCGCCATCCGTACAGAAGTCTCATCGCGCTGTCGGAAATTCTGGCGGAGATGTATGGTACCGGCGTATCCACCAAACGGGTGACGGAGGCATACGAAGCTTTGCTTGCGAAATTGGGGCCGGAGCTGGAAATCCTGATGCAAACGCCGCTGGAAGAAATCACCCGCATTGGCGGGACGCCGCTGGCCGAAGGCATCCGTCGCATGCGCACGGGCGAAATCGAAATTGCCGCCGGCTACGACGGCGAATATGGGATCATCCATTTATTTTCGGAGGATGAGCGCGAACATTTTTCCAGTCAACTGGGGTTCTTTGAGCTACCTGAAACCGCATCCCAAAATGATGACGACAACAACCCCGGGTTGAATGACAGTCGCCCCGCACGAAGTTATGAAACCGCCGCGCCAGCGCTTACCGTCATCAACGACCTTTCAATTCCAGCGAAATCGAAACCTGCCGCTGTAACACAAATTGTCGATGCGCACCCATTGTTAAAGGATTTGAATAGCCAACAACGACAAACCGTGCTGAGCACCCACCCTGCCTTGATGATCATTGCCGGACCGGGTACGGGAAAAACCAATACGCTGACCCGGCGCATCGCCTATCTGGTCGACCAAAAGCGCGCCGCACCGGAAAATATTCTCGCGCTGACCTTCACCAATAAAGCCGCCGACGAGATGCAGCACAGATTGAACGCATGGCTCGGCGCTGACATCGCTGCCACAGCGACCATCAAAACCTTCCACGGGTTAGGTGCGATGATTGTCAAAGAACACGCTCATCTCCTCGGCTATCAGTCGAACTTCGCAATTTTAGATGAAAAGGAGCGAGCGCGTTTTCTGAAGTCTGTCGTCACCGAGTTGAGTGAAAAGGACATCGGTCGATACCTGAACCTGCTGTCGCACGCCAAAAACCAACTGCTGGCAGCGGAGACAATTTCGTCCCACAACGATTTTAAGGATGACCCCCAATTCGTAGTGCGGTATTCATCCTATCAAGCAGCTCTGCTCGAGAACAATTGCCTCGATTTCGACGATTTAATTTTCCAGATAGCTCAACTCTTCGAACGGTTTCCCGAATGCTTGACGAACTACCAAAATCGCTATCGATGGATTTTCTTCGACGAGTATCAGGATGTCAATTTCGCCCAATATCAGGTGCTGCGAAATCTGGTGACGCCGCAAACCCAACTTTGTGTGATCGGCGATCCCGACCAGTCGATTTATGGCTTTCGTGGCGCCCGGCGGGAGTTTTTCCTCCGCTTCCGAGAAGATTTTCCGGAGGCCAAGGTCATCAGCCTCGACAAGAGTTATCGCTCCCCGCAATTGATTTTGGATGCTGCCACACAAATGATTGCCAGCGCATCGGACAGCCAAACCAAGCGGCTGCTGTCGAATGTTCTCACCCACGACAAAGTGCAAATCTACTGCGCCCCTACGGACAAAGCTGAGGCGGAATACGTGGTGCACGAAATCGAAAAAATGGTAGGCGGCACGAGTTATTTTTCTTTGGACTCGGGTCGGGTCAATGCCGGTGAGCCCACTCATGCAAGGTCGTTCGCCGACTTCGCGGTTTTGTATCGATTGCATGCCCAGAGCGCTACCCTCGAAGAAGCGGTCCAGCGCTCGGGCATCCCTTTTCAAACTATCGGTGAAACACTGTTTTTCGAACGCCCCGGAATTAAAGCCATCGTCGAATATCTGTGGTTTTTGCTCAATACGGACTCGGATTTTCACCTGCAGGCAATTCTCTTAGGCTCCGGCTCCGGCCTCAGTGAATCAGCTGCCCGACGTATAATGGATTTGGCACGCGCCCGCAGTATCCAACTCTGGACCGCGTTGATGGCGGAGGCCAGTGATCCCCGCCAGGAAAAGCAGAAGGCAGATCTCGTCCAAAAGCTTTCCTCCTGCCGGGAGTTTGTGCCAGGGAAATCCGTCTCACAAATTATCGCCCGGGTAATCGAGATTTTTTTTGGCACACGCGACTTGAGCGATAAACACAAACACTTGTTTGAACGGCTCATTTTGAAAGCAAAACCATTTGCCGACAACCTGGCTGGATTCCTGCAAATGTCTGCGCTTTGCAGCGCGACCGACGAATACGACCCACGAAGCGATCGGGTGACGCTGATGACTTTGCACGCGGCAAAAGGGTTGGAATTCCCGGTAGTATTCATCATTGGCTGCGAGGAAAATATCATCCCTTATCAGAAATCAGGTGCCGTCATAGAAGTGGATGAAGAGCGGCGGCTGCTGTATGTGGGGATGACCCGTGCTAAAGGAAAGTTGATTTTAGTGCACTCCAAATCGCGTGTACTCTTTGGGCAAAGAATGAAAAATGGGCCGTCGCCCTTTTTAAGCGACATTGAAAATCGCCTGAAAGAGATCCAGGAAATGCGCGTGCTGTCCAGCAAGCGGGGCGATGTTGAACCAGGTCCGCAAATGAGTCTCTT
>DASWHH010000086.1:0-7431 GCA_036398295.1 bacterium | reverse complement strand
TTTTCGCTGCGAATATCGAATATCGAACAAGGAATTTCGAATGTCGAATACGCAGGCCTAACCTCTCCAATCGGCTGGTTCTTGGAGAACCCCCTACGCCTTGGCCAGACTGATTCCCCGCCTTCAGGTTGTTCACGCTTTCCTATTTCAATCGAGATAGACTCTCCGGTCTAAAGGTAAAGCTTTTTCCTGCCGAACTTGATAGAGAACGGCTGTCTTCCAGCGTGATGCATGCTGATGACTTTTTCCCGCGTTTGGTGACCGTCAATTTGAAACAGGAAAGCGATATTGATGAGAAAGCGAATTCTCTTTGTTGACGACGACGACAATTTTCTGAAGGGACTCCGTCGTAGCCTGCACGGTATGCGCGCGGAGTGGGATTTGAATTTTGCCCTGAGCAGCGAGGAAGTGCTTGCTAATTTGTCCCAACAACAATTTCCGGATCTCATCGTGTGCGACCTGATGATGCCGGGTCTGAGCGGTTTCGAGCTTTTGGAAAGGTTGCGCTCCAAAACTGAAACCGAGATGATTCCTTTCATGTTTCTCACCGGCCAGGGCGACAAGAGCTCGTTTCGGCACGGGATGGCCTTGGGCGCGGACGATTTTTTGACCAAACCATTCGAGACACCCGACTTGATCCAGGCAATTCGTGTTCGCCTGGAGAAAAAAGAGAAGCTGTCAAAACACACCGAGCAGAAACTCAGCGAGCTGCGTGACAGCATCGTGCTGGCCATGCCGCACGAGCTACGCACGCCCCTGACGGTGATCCAGGGTTTTTCCGAATATCTCCTCAGCGCCTGGTCGAAGCTCCAGCCGGATGAACTCAAGGAAATGGTGCAGCACATTCAGGATTCCAGCCGGCGGTTAAACCGCATCATTGAAAACTATCTCACCTACATCCGCATTGACCTGTTTAGCGCGAATCACAAAATAGCAAACATGGTGAGCTCATTCCGCATCGATTTTCCGGGGCAAACTACCACGGAACTCGCCAGGCAGATAGCCTCCAGCAAAAGCCGGGCAGAAGATCTATTCGTCGAGGTATTGGATGTACCGCTCAATATTTCGGAGGAAGATTATAAGAAAATTGTGGTCGAGTTGACGGATAACGCCTTCAAGTTCTCTAACGCCGGAAGCCCGGTGCGGATCTCAGCCTCACTGAAAAACCAGCAATTCTTAATTTGCTTTCACAACGAAGGTGTTGGGATGACCCAACAGCAAATTGCCGAACTTGGCGCATTCCGGCAATTCAACCGCAGAGTTCAGGAGCAGCAGGGCGCCGGCCTTGGCCTCATCATCGCCAAACGTCTGGCGGAATTGTACGGCGGCAAGTTGACCATCAAGAGTGTTGCCAATAAGTGTGTTGAAGTCCAAGTAACGATTGATACGGTTGATTTATCTGGAGCTAATGATGAAGTTAGAACAATTTAAGTTCACGAAACTCGCAGGATGGGATCCCAAACTGCAGAGCAAGCTGGGGGACGTCGCTCAGGTTGTATTTGTTTTTGGCGCTACCAGCGCCCTCAAAAGCTACGACTACCTGCACGATCTGGAGTCGACATTTCCACACGCTCTCTTGGTGGGCTGCTCAACCGCTGGCGAGATTTGCGACACGCGGGTTTTAGACGACTCCCTGGTGGCCACGGCAGTGCATTTTGAGCACACCCGGATCCGGTTGGTTCATGCCAACGTCAGTCGTTTCGCAGACAGCGAACGAGTCGGGGAGCACCTGGCAAAGTCGCTGCCGCAGGATGACCTGGTGCACACCCTGGTTTTCTCGGACGGACTCAAAATCAACGGCAGCGAGCTGGTGCGGGGGCTGACCCAACATCTACCCGAGAACGTGACCGTGACGGGCGGTCTCTCCGCTGACGGCGAGCGCTTCCGGGAGACTTTGGTTTTGGCTGGCGGACCACCCGCCGCGGGCGAAATCGCTTTATTGGGATTCTATGGCAAACGCTTACAGGTTGGCTACGGCTCGCTGGGCGGCTGGGACGTGTTCGGCCCGGTGCGGCAAATTACCCGTTCAACTGGCAATGTCCTGTATGATATGGATGGCAAATCGGCTCTCGAGACGTACAAAAAGTATTTGGGCGATTATGCCAAGGATCTGCCGGCCTCGGCTTTGCTTTTCCCCCTCAGCCTGCTCAACGAAGAAGGCGAAACCGGTGTGGTGCGAACCATCCTGTCGGTTAACGAACAAGACCAGAGCATGACCTTTGCCGGCGATGTGCCCCTCGGTGCGTACGGACGTTTCATGAAAGCCAATTTCGATCGTTTGATTGATGGCGCCCAGCAGGCAGCTCGCACCAGTAACTCGGCTTTAGGAAAATCTTCACCCGATCTGGCCATTCTGATAAGTTGTGTGGGTAGAAAAATGGTGCTCAAGGGACGCATAGAGGAAGAGGTGGAGGGCGTGCGCAAGGTCCTGGGCAAACGCGCGGTGTTGACCGGGTTTTATTCCTACGGTGAAATTTCACCCTTTACACCCAGCGCCCGTTGCGAACTGCATAATCAAACGATGACCATTACAACTTTTTCGGAAAAATGATATGCCAAAAATGCACAGCTTGCTGAAGCGCCAGGTTCAGCGACATCTGGGCGACATCAAAAAGCTGGAGCCGAAATGGCTGGGCTTTGTCGAGGCGATTAATGAGGCCTATCATCATTCCGATAATGACCGCGCGCTGTTAGAAAGATCCCTCGAATTGAGCTCGCAAGAGTTGTTCCGCGCCAACGCGGAACTACGCGCGCTGTTTCAAACCATGCCCGATCTCTTCCTGCGGCTCGATAGCGATGGCATTATTTTCGATCACAGCGGCGGCAAAACCGATGAATTCCTTTTGCATACGGAAAGACTGTTGGGCAAGCACGTTGAGGAAATCTGGGTGGAAGATGTCAGACGAAAATATCGGGACGCCGTCCTGCAAGTGCGGGAAACCAAGTCGCTGGTTTTCATTGAGTACACACTCCGGGTGAAGCAGAACGATTATTACTATGAAGCGCGACTGCTGCCCCTGATGAAGAACCAGATTATCGTGATCATTCGCAACATCACGAATCGCCGCGCCACCGAGCTTGCGCTGGCAAAAGCGCTGACCGAAACCGAGCGCCTGCTCGCCTCCATTTCATCAATTTTGATTGGCGTCGGCAACGACGATCTCATTAACCGCTGGAATACCGCCGCTGAAACCACCTTTGGCCTGAAAGCGCTGGATGTCCTCGGCAAAGGGTTTGTTCAAAGCGGTATTGATTGGGATTGGATGGAAGTGCTGGCGCAGATATCAGACTGTCGCGATCGCGATCAACCTACCCGCATTCACGATGTACGCTACACTAACAAAGAAGGCCAGGAGGGGTTCCTCAGCATCACCATCAATCCCATCGTACGCCAGGGCAACGAGCACGCCGGATACCTGCTCTTGGCCACTGAAACCACCGAGCGGAAATTGATCGAATCACAACTTTCACAGGCGCAGAAATTAGAATCCATCGGCCGCCTGGCAGCCGGTGTCGCCCATGAGATCAACACACCCATTCAATATGTTGGGGACAACACGCGTTTTCTGAATGATGCATTCAAAGATCTTAGTGTGCTCTTTGGCCAATTCATGGATGTTACCAACACCTGCAAGGCCTGCGGCAAAGGTTGTGCGCATATGGGCCAGAAAATTGGCGAAATCGAGTCATTTTGTGAATCGATTGATTTGGATTATCTGTTGGACGAAATTCCCCAGGCCATCACCCAGTCGCTCAGCGGCATTGAGCGCGTGGGGCAAATCGTCCGCGCCATGAAAGAATTTTCCCATCCGGGTAGCCAGGAAAAAACCCTGATTGACATCAACAAAGCTATTGAGAATACGGTCACGGTTTCCCGCAACGAATGGAAATACGTCGCCAACGTGGCTACCGAATTCGATCCGTCGTTGCCCGTGGTGCCGTGCTTACCCGGCGAAATGAACCAGGTTTTTTTGAATTTGATAGTCAACGCCGCTCATGCCATCACCGATGTTAAGAAACGCTATCCCGAGCGTGAGGGCGCCATCACCATTCGCACCCAGGATAACGGCGACTTTGTTGAAATTCGCATCAGCGATAACGGCACCGGCATTCCCGAAGAAGCGCAGATGAAAGTTTTCGAGCCATTTTTTACCACCAAAGAATTGGGCAAAGGGACTGGCCAGGGGTTAGCGATTGCGCGTTCGGTGGTTGTCGAAAAGCATGGCGGGCAGATCAGCTTCGAAACCGAGATGGGAGAGGGTACCACTTTTGTTATCCGGCTGCCCGTCCATTTAACGAATTGAGTTGACATCATGAAGAAACGAATCTTATTTGTTGATGATGAGCCGCAGGTATTGCAGGGTCTTCAGCGCATGCTGCATTCTATGCGCAACGACTGGAGCATGGAGTTTGCCAGCAGCGCCTTTGAAGGTTTGCGCAAGCTCGAAAATGGCGATTTTCACGTGGTGGTTTCTGACATGCGCATGCCGCGCATGGATGGCGCCGAGTTTCTCGCACTGGTTATGAAGAAATACCCGAAGATAATCCGTTTCATTTTGTCGGGCCATTCGGACAAGGAATTGATCATGAAATCCATCGGCTCGACGCACCAGTATCTCACCAAGCCTTGCGATGCTGAAACTCTCAAGAGAACGGTGGCGCGCGCCCTGGCGTTACGCAATCTGCTGATGGACGACAGCCTGAAAGAGTTGGTGTCACACATGAAAACCCTGCCCAGCCTGCCGACACTCTATCTGCAGCTGATCAAAGAGCTACAAGCGCCCGATACCACCATGTCACACGTGGGAGAGATCATCTCACAAGATGTAGGCATGACTGCCAAGGTCCTGCAATTAGTGAACTCGTCGTTTTTTGGACTGAGCCGCCACGTCTCGACGCCGGAACATGCCGCCAAGCTGTTGGGCGCGGAGATCATAAAAGCCGTGGTGTTGTCGGTGCAGATTTTCGCCAAGTTTGAAAACTCGCTGCAAAGCGGTCTATCCCTGGAGAACCTCATCAACCACAGTATGGCGGTGGGTGCACTGGCGCAAAAAATCAGCCTGAGCGTGCGCTTGAATTCCAAAATCAGCGACAATGCATTCATCGCCGGCATGCTGCATGACGCCGGCAAATTGATTCTGGCTGAGAATCTTCCGGAAAAATACAGCAAGGCCGTATCATTGGCGCGCCTGAAAAAAATGACCATAGGAGACGCCGAACGCGACATTTTTGGCGCTACCCATGCCGAAGTTGGTGCGTACCTGATTGGCTTGTGGGGTTTGCCGGACAATATTGTGGAGGCGCTGGCGTTTCACCACCGACCTGGCGAATGTTTGGATAACACCTTCAGTCCATTGACCGCGGTGCATGCTGCCAACTGCCTTTATTACGAATTAAATCCAGGTCCCGATGATTTGAAAGTCAACACCCTGGATGCCGAATATCTGAAGGCGGTTGGTTATCAGGATCGCCTGGGGGTCTGGCGTGAACTATGTGCTACAGTTAAACGGAGTTGAGATTCATGAGCGATAACATCTTGTTCGTCGATGACGATGCCAACATTCTCGAAAGCTACAAGCGTTTTTTTCGTCGGCAGTTTAAGATTACCACCGCTAACGGCGGCGAGTCTGGCCTGCAGACCCTGACCGCCGAGGGCCCATTTGCGGTCGTGGTCTCGGACATGCGTATGCCGGTCATGGACGGCACCAAATTTCTCGCAAAAGTCCGTGAACAATCTCCGGACAGCGTACGCATGCTCCTCACCGGTCAGGCCGAGCTGAACGACGCGATCGCGGTGGTAAACGAAGGCCACATCTTTCGATTCCTGACCAAACCGTGTCCGCCCGAAATCCTCTCCAGCGCGCTCTCCGCCGGACTCGAACAGTATCGGCTGATCGTCTCGGAGCGCGAGCTGCTGGACAAGACGCTCAAGGGTAGCATCAAGCTGTTGGTGGACATTTTATCCATCACCACGCCGGAAGCGTTTAACCGTTCCATTCGCGTGCGCAAGCTGGCAACCGAGATTGCCACGCGCCTGAATTTGCCCAATCTCTGGGAAGTAGACCTGGCCGCCCTGTTGTCTCAAATCGGCTGTGTCACCATTCCTGCAGAAATCTTGCGAAAGCGATACCAGGGACAATCTCTCTCGTTGAGCGAGAACGAAATGTACCTCAAACACTTTGAAATTGGCCGCGATCTGCTGGCCAATATTCCACGTTTGGAGAGCGTGGCCGAGGCCATCTATTATCAGGAAAAGCGTTTCGATGGCGGCGGCCTTCCCAATGACACCAAACAGGGCAAACAGATTCCGACCATTGCCAGGATTTTGAACGCGGTGCACGACTTCGATCGACTGCTGATGTCCGGCATACCTGCCGACGAAGCAGTGATCAAATTGCGCGGCCGTGCCAGCCTTTACGATCCCGATGTCCTCGACGCGCTACATGCGGCAAGTTTGAATGCCGAAAAAGGCTTTGTGGTGCGCGAAATTCGCGCGCGCGATGTCCGCACCGGCATGGTGTTGGCTGAAGATGTACGCACGCACACCAATCTGCTGCTGGTTTCCAAACGGCAGGAAATTTCCGAAACCCTGCGCATCTGCATTTTGAACTTTGCCGACAAGGGCAACATCGTCGAGCCGATACGAATTTTGGATTTCATGGAGGCTTCAACATAATTCATGTCCCGCGCCGCAGAATTACTCGCCGCAGACATTTTTGACAACCCGGGCGAGAGCGAACGACTTTTCCGCGGAATTTTTGATCAGGGTCCGCTGGGAATGCTGCTGGTTGGTCAAGATTGGCGCATTTTCAAATGCAACGCCACCTTTTGTCGCCTGCTGGGCTACAGCGAAGAAGAGCTCATCGGCCTCTCGGTTGGCGACCTCACCCATCCCGGCAGTCTGAAACGAGATCGCGCGCTCGCCAATAAATTGTTGAGAGGAGAGTTGCCGTCTTTCAAAGTTGAAAAGCGCTACATTAGAAAGAATGGCGAAAATATTTGGGTTGATTTGACTGTATCACTGATTCGTGACAAAAAGGGTGAACCGCTATACGCGCTTGGCATGGTCGAAGATATCACCCAACGCCATCAAGCTGAGATAGCGTTGAAAAAAAAGGAAGCTACTCTGGCCGAGGCCCAGCAAATCGCCCACCTCGGAAGCTGGGAGCGTAATCTTCAAACCAATGAATTGTGGTGTTCCGATGAAACCTATCGCATCATTGGCCGAACGCCCGCAGAGTTTGAAGCAACCCACGAAGCTTTTTTGAGAATTGTCCACCCCGACGATTTGAAACGGATCCGTAGCGTGATCAGTAACGCGATTCAGGAAAACAAATCGTACAGTATCGAGTACCGTATCATTCGACCAGATGGCGCAGTTCGAACGCTTCAAGAAAAAGGGGAGCTTACTTGCGACGACCACGGTGCGCC
>DASWHH010000085.1:0-10491 GCA_036398295.1 bacterium | reverse complement strand
TCGTGCGTTCATTCGCGTCAACTGCGGCGCGCTGGCGGAGGGCGTACTGGAGTCGGAATTGTTCGGGCACGAGCGCGGCGCGTTCACGGGGGCGGTGAAGCGCAAAAAGGGCCGCTTCGAGTTGGCGCATAACGGCACGATTTTTTTGGATGAAATCGGCGATATTCCGCTGCAGACCCAGGTGAAATTGTTGCGGGTTTTGCAGGAAAGAGAATTTGAGCGTGTTGGCGGCGAGGAGACTCTGCAAGTCGATGTCCGGGTCATTGCCGCCACCAACAAGAATCTCAAAGCGGAGATCGAAAAGGGACAGTTTCGGGAGGACCTTTACTACCGGCTGCATATTATCCCGATGCATCTCCCGCCCTTGCGAGAACGCACTGAGGACATACCGCTGTTGACCGACTTCTTTCTCGCTAAAATCAGGCAGGAGTTGAAACTGCCAAATTTGACCATCGCTGGTGGAGCGTTGGAAAAGCTGCAGGCGTACACGTGGCCCGGCAACGTTCGCGAGCTGGAAAACGTGCTGGAACGCGCGGCGGTCCTGTGCGATGAGCAGCAGATTCGCCCGAAGGACCTGCCGATCTTTTTTGAGCAACGGGATGCCGCCATCGATTCGTTGCCCGCCAATGGCCTCGACTTGAACCGTACGCTGGAATCGGTGGAAAAAAAATTGATCGAGAAAGCCATGACCGAGGCCGACGGCATCAAAACCGGGGCAGCCAAACGGCTGGGCATCAAAACCAGCGCGCTCTATTATAAGCTCGAAAAATATGGGCTACTGAAGTTGGCACGATAGTTGTTTAACAGCGCCTGACGTTTGAAAACAGATTATCAACAAACGAAGGCAAAACATATGAGAACCACCAAACACTTTTTCATAATTCTGATTTTGTCGGGCTTTTTCAGTTCCCATTTGCTCGCGCAGGAGATTGCATCTCAGGAAAAGGAGTTAGCTCGCAGCGATTCCCTCATCCAGAAGCTCAGCAATCAGCGCAACACCTTAACCAGTGATGTTGCTTCTTATGCCAAAGAAATTCAGGACTTAAAGGCCCAAAGCGGTCGCAGCTATTTTCAGCAGCAGCGGCTGGAACGGTTGTTAAAGGATTCGCAGGATGTTACCAATCAGATTAAAAAGATGGACTCGCAACTGTACTCACTGCAGAATGCGTATGTGAAGACCGCGAATCGCCTGGTTTATCTCTACGATGCTGAAATTTCGAAACTGCTGAAGCAGCTCGAAAACCAGAAGTTGGAGTCGGCGCGCCAACGGGATTTTCTGCAAGAGATTGAAAGACTGCGGCTGCGCAGCGAATCCGTGAAGAATAAGGTTGGCACCTCTAAAATCGGCCAGCACAAAATTACTCGAATTCAAATCGAAGCAGATGATTCGCCGAAGCAGATCGAGCAGAAGGCCGATCTGTTGAAAGATCAAGAAGATAAGCTGCGAGCGGCGGCTACGCGTATCGAAACCCAGGCGAAAGATTTGAAAAAGGAAATGGAATTGCAAAATCGCATGAATGACCTGGTGACCGACCTCGCCGTTTTCGACCAGCAGGAAGAAGCGCTCGGCAATGTCAACACGTTCGATGTGCAAGACTTTACCGGCGAAAGTGGTCCCACCGGTCAACTGGGAGCTGGAGAAACGCGATCCCTGATCGAGCAAAACCTGTTTGTCGGGCAGAAGGACTTCGATTTCTCCAATCTCTCTCCCGAACAGCTGGAAGACGTGCTCGCGAACTTGAAGAAGCAGGAAGGACGACTCAAGGCCCAGGCCGATAGTCTTGGGCGGCAGGCCGAGACGTTTTACAAGACTGCACAAGATATTAAGAAACAATAGAATCATAGGGTGACACGGTATCGATCAAGACGTAATTTAGCATTCATTTTTTTGATCGCTGTTTTGAGCGCGTCCGGGGAAGGAAGCGGACAAACAGTCTCGCTATGGCGGGTGAAAAACCGCCTGCAGGTGAGTTATGAGTACGACGGCAATATTCGCGAGAACCCCGCTTCGGATACCGTTGGCCAAATCAAAGATTCCTCGGCGCGCTTTCTTTTTCAGTCACAAGCCTCACGCAACTCTCCCAAAACCCGCCTGGGTTTAATCTTTCGTAGCGGCTTGCAAATCTACGCCGAACATGCCATCGAAAACAAGCTCATCAATGAAGTTGAACTTACCAGCGGTGCGAAGGTCTGGAAAGTCGTTGTTGGGGGGCGCGGCTCCGGCCGGCTCAAGCTCTATTTGAACGACCTTCTTGATTACGCCAGCGGTACGGCGGAATTGTATGTGCAAACCCCCTTTTTTTCTAATATTACCAGTGAGTTGGCTTTTCAGGTGGCGGGCATCGATTATCAGAACTTCACCATTTTTGATTACTCGGAAAATCAATTCAAATGGCAGTTTTCAAGGAAGTTGACCCCTGGCCTCAGCAGCGCTTTTGAATTTGGATTTCGGCAGATCCGTTACAACCGCACACTGAATTTTGATCCGGCCAATCCGGAATTCGGGCTAAAACAAGAGGACGATAATTATAAATTTTTCTTACAATTAAACTACTCAAAGAAGTTCCTGCTCAATTTGAGCTATGCATTTCAGCACAACACATCCAACACGGTTGGCTATGGTTACAATCGGCATCAGGTTATTCTGGTGTTCGGAACACCACTTTTCTCCGGTATCTGGCTGCGGGGATACGGCGCCTATCAAAGCAAGCGCTATTCCGACAAAGGCATCCCAATGTTCCCGGTTGACATCGATACCGAGCGCGACGAAAGCAACTTTTTCATCGCGGATCTTTCGAAAGATCTGAAGCCCGGCTTGACAGCCATGGCACGGCTCGCGTTTTATAACAATGAGTCCATCATCCGCAGCCGTTTCTATCGCAAACTGCTTCTAACAGCAGGATTCGATTTCCGCTTTTAGTATCAAATTCCTGAAACCAGCCTCAAAAATCTGATAGCCTCCTCAAAAAACTGAGGGTCCGGCGACCTGTTCTAACCCCAAAAAGCATTCGCGCGACCTGGGACCATGCCCAATTGATTCGACTTTTCTCAGGAAACCCTCCTGTCTGTCGCTGGCACACCCGTTGCATTACCAGATGCAAAATTCACCTATCTAGCCATTGAGGTTTTAAAATGAAATACAGCGCACTCTCGATTCCCTTAATCGCACTTGTGGTTTCGTCCTGTGACTTTCCTTCCATTCTGAGCGAGGATTCCCAGCTAACTAGCGACAGCACGCGCTTTGACAGCATCGCCGACACCTTACTGACGGTGGATATCACCGGCGGTTTTCCCGGTGTGCTGCAGCAACTGACAGTGGACAGGTCGGGGCTGGCGATTTTCACGGACAACTCGCGTTCGGGCGCGCGCTGGCTGGTTGAGCTTTCGCCGGCAGAACTACAGAATCTGGTCAAATTGATGCTCGACAACAATTTCTTCGGGCTGCAAGGCCCATACGTTGATCCACGGGTGGCAGATGCGTTTTTCTACAAGGTTACATTCATCCACGACAATCAAAGACAAACAGTGCTGACCGATCACTTTGGCGATCCGGAGCCGCTTAAACGAATTGTTGACGGCATTGTTGTTCTGCAAAATCGCATCATTGAAAACGGCCTGAAATTGCAATTGGATGTGAAAGTTCTGCCAGATGACCCGGGCAAATTCAATTTACGGCTTACGGTGACCAACGTTGCTCGGGGAGCCATTACCCTGCGTTTCAGCTCAAGCCAGGTTTTTGATTTCTACGCACGCCGCCGGATCACGGAAAGTGCCGCTCCCACCCAGGGTCCCGATTGGAGTTGGGCGCGCGACAAAGTTTTTGCCGCAAGTCTTACGAGCGTGACATTGCAGGTCGGAGAATCGCTGGTGTATCAAGTCACCTGGGATGGCCGGGACAACGCCGGCAATGCGGTTTCCGGCGATGTGCTACTCGGGGCAACGTTAAATTCTGTGCCCGGGGGCAGCGCTGAAGAACAGGGGATAAAGCTGTAAGGGGGCAACAACATGGACGTTCACCTGAAAAAAATTTTGAATGCGACATTACCTATGCTGATCATGTATCAAACGAGTGCGCCCGCCGTTCGGCAAGAACCTAAAGCGTCGTTATACTTCCCCGTGAATGTTGGCGACGAATGGAACTACCAAAATTTTGAAAAAGGCTTCGAGTGGTCCATCAAAGTGGTTGGGATCAAGAATATTGCCGACCGCAATTATTTTGTTTTCGTGCGCAGCCTCGGCAAAAGCAGCTATCGCGATACCAGTTATTACCGCGTCGAGGGCAGCAAAGTCCTGATTCATTATTTTGGCCAGGATTACCTGTTGGTGGATTTCAACCGCGATCCGGCTGGCACATGGGATAGCTACGGCGTGATCAAGGCCGCCATGCTGCACGCGGGTTCACGCGTTTCCTCGCCGGTTGGCGTGTTCAATGGTGTTTATGAAGTGCGATTCGAGATTCCCGGTAGTGCCGGAAGCGAGCGGGTGTGCAAGTACGCGCCTGGGGTTGGGCTGGTGGAATATCAGACTTCCGGTAGCATCTCGCGGCTGATTCAAGCCAGGGTGAGTGGGAGAGTATTGCAGTCGCAGGAGCTGACGTCGTTTTCCGAAGAGAAAAACTGACCTTTTGTTCGGTGTCTAAGAAATACACTTAGAGCTTGAGATGTGATCCTAACAATTTAACACCAATGAGGAGGATGTATGCGCCTTAAGAGTTATGTTTTCTTGTCCTCGCTGCTGTTCATGTTATGCTTAACTGGTTTCGTAGAAAACGCTACTTCAAAAGATTCCAACCCGTCTCTCGAGCAACTCAAAAAGGAGCAAATCATTCGCTCCATCAATCTTCTGCGCGCGGCTCAAAGGCAGCCCGTGCTTACCTTTGAGGGTCTGTTCAAACACGCGCAAGGCGCTCGTCTCAGCAAAATGGCCAGCGAAGGTGGAGCCATCGCCGGCACCCTCTTTGGGATCAAGGACCAGTACATCGTCACGGCTTCGGTGGTAGCCTGGCGCAGCGATAGCGATCCCGCCGATAGCACGGGATCGGTCAGCGCTCATTTTGGAAAGGTGGATCCCAACGGTAGTTACCGCGTCGAAGATCTGGAATCGGGCGACTACTATGTGCTGGCGCTGGCTGATACCTACATTCCAAAATTCTATAACAACGTCACCGAGTTCAGCGATGCCATCACCGTGCCGGTGAAAGATGGCGAAGTGACCTCCGGCGTTGACTTCAGAATGGAGCAAATCAATTCCGGCTCCGCCAGTCTTGCCGGCAAAGTGGTGACGCAGAAAGACGGCCATCCAATCGCCCGCGCCTTCATTAATGTCTTCTCACCAGACAATCCTTTCTTTTACGGCTGGACTGAAACCGGCGCCGACGGCAGTTATGAGATTGTTGGCCTGAAATCCGGAAGCTACTATGCGTATGCCTGGGCCGAAGGTTATTTGAGCGAGTATTATAAGGATGCACCGACCTTCGAGCAGGCTACTCCCATCCAGGTGGTGGACGATAACCGGATCAGCGATATCAATTTTACCCTCAGTAGCGGCGGCGTCATCTCCGGGGTCGTCACCAGCATTAATGGCCAACCGCTTGCCGGAGTCTATGTGCAAGCCTACACCGACTATCGTTCTGACCCCACGAATCCCGATTCCGCCGTTGTTTACAGTTATGGCTATGCCATTACCGATAACAATGGTTCTTATCGAATTGGCGGCCTGTCCGCCGCTAGTTTTCTCGTGACGGCGCAAATGTGGAACCAGTGGTTCTATCTGATCGAATGGTTCGACAACGTCACCGACATAAGTGAAGCCACCCCAGTCTCCGTGCAGAATGAAGAGGAAACCCCCGGCATCAATTTCGATCTCGATGTGCCCACGGCCTTCGGTTCCATTTTCGGCAAAGTGGTGGATTCCAGGGATGAACCGATTGCCGGCGCGGTGGTGCAGGCGCACGCTCCTTTCGACCAGTCGGCAGGCGGCCTGCAAGTCTGGGCGTATGCCTACACCGATAATCAAGGAAACTATCGCATCGACCAGCTTCCCGACGGGGATTACCTGGTCTCAGCTTATGCGCAGGTTGGTTGGCAGTATGTCAATCGCTACTGGCCCGACGCCGAAAGCCCCGAACAGGCCCAGGCGGTGGTTGTGTATAGTGGGCCGAATGCTCCTCGGCCCGGCCCGATCAATTTCAAACTCCCTATCAGTCCCGGTACCGCCTCAATTTCCGGTCGCGTGCTGCGCACCACTGGTGAGCCGATTGTCTACGGCTACGTGCAACTCAGCTCCGAGGATAGCAGCGTTGATCCCGCAACCGGAGTTAACGGTGGAATTTGGGCCTATGCTTCCACCGACAGCTTCGGCAACTATCGCATCGACCGCCTGCCCGCCGGCAAGTACATCGCCCACACCCAGCACTGGGAAGGTCAGAGTTTTGCCCAACAGTGGTTTGACCACAAAAGCAGCCGCAGCGAGGCCACGCCGATTGTGCTGGCTGACGGTGACCACCGCGAGGACATCAACTTCGACTTGACCCTGCGGCCCTATTACGGCGCCATCGCCGGCAGTGTGACCAATGAGGCCGACGGCCGGCCCCTCCATCGCGCCTACGTGGAAATTACTCCGCTGGGAATCGACTACCGGGAATTCGCTGCTCCCCTGATTTGGCCCGGTTTTGTGTGGCCGTATCACGCCATCACCAACGAGCAGGGCAATTACCAGTTGGAATGGCTACCCGAAGGTGAGTACTATGTTGCGGTTTATTCTGAGGGTGCGTTTGAATATTTCGAAAATGCACCGGTGCCGGAGTTAGCCGCCAAAGTGAAGGTAATCGGTGGCGAAACGACGGCCGTGAATTTTGCTCTAACCCCGCGCGATGAAGGTGACGGCGTCATTTCCGGTAAGGTCAGCGATGAATGGAACAGCGGGGCCCTGCAAATTGCCATTGTCATCGCCCGCCCGCGAATCGCAACGCTGGGTTTGCTGGAGTCGGAACAGTTCTTCAATACCGTGACCAGAACCGATGGCACGTACGAGCTCACGGGCCTGCCCGCCGGCGAGTACCTGCTGTTTAGCTTCGCCCCCGGCTACATTGGCGAATACTACGACAATGTCTTTGATCCCGAGGAGGCGAAAGCGGTCACCATTGATGAAAACCAGGCGGTGACCGGTATCGATTTCACCCTGTCGCCGATTCTCTGGTTGCGCTGTCCGGAATGCGACGTGGCTGCGCCGGGGCAGATGGGCGGCGGACAGGTGTTCGGCAAGGTCACCGATGGCGGCGGCAATGTGATTCGCAATGCGACGATTTATCTACTCAACGACAGCCAGCAGCCGGTCTCTTTTTCAAAAACCAACGCCGAAGGCATGTACGAGCTGCGCAGCGTGCCGCCGGGTCGCTATCGCATCAAAGCCACCCACGCCAATTTTAGCGGGAAGTACAATAATGGCGTTAAGAGCTTCGCCGATGCCCAGGTGGTCGAAGTTGGCAACGGTTCACTGGAGATCAACTTCGTCCTCGATTCCGTCACCGGTGTGGACGACGGGCCGACCATTCCATCGAGCATCGAGCTGTACGGCAACTATCCGAACCCATTCAATCCCGAAACGCGCATCAAGTTTGGGCTGCCGTCGGAGATGACGGTAAGGCTGCGCATCTTCAACCTGCTGGGACGGGAAGTGCGCACGCTGGATGGCGGACGTATGGCGGCTGGCGAGCATGCCATCAGTTGGAACGGCCGCGATCACTCCGGTGCCGTCCTTTCCAGCGGGATATATTTCTACATGCTTGAGGTCAACGGCCAGTCGCGAGCCGTGCAAAAGATGACTTTGTTGAAGTGATGTAGGTACGTGCCAGGCACTTTCGACGTGCCTGGCACGTTTTGTTCGCACATTTGTAACCCAACATTAATGTTGTGTTACGGGTTCAGAGGACACGATAAAATGGTGTCGTTCGCGTCTGGAGTTTGATCCTGTGAAGTCAGCATTGAGTACTGTTTTTTTGTTTACGGCTCTCACGGCCGGTCCGGCCGTACCGCAAACCAACAGCCGTTTACAGCCTTTTGGACTGGATGGAAAAGTCGTGACCTCGCTGGGCGTCTTTGCCAGTCTCTACGCCGGCACGGAGGGCGATGGTGTTTTTTACCGGCATCTTGATGACGCTGATACGGGCTGGGTATATCTCGGTCTCCAGGGACGAAAGATTCGTTCGATTTATCCACACAAGTTTGGCCCGGTCGGTTTTGCCACAACGGCCGGAATTGAGCTGGAACCCGGCAAGGCAGATTCCGCTCTTGTTTATTGCTCCGTTTTCAACCAACCGGAATGGGCGGTTACCGACAGCGGTATCACTCGCGGCGAAGTGACGACGGTTCGTTCGCTCGATGGCTTTCCCGATCCCACCGTCTGTGGTGAAACCTTTGCCGGCGTGATTGGAGACGGCGGCCAAATCTGGCGCCGGGGCTTCACCAGCACCCATTGGGAAAAAGTTCTAGACATTGGCGTTGGCGTGGTGAATGTCGTGCGCGCGGATGAGCGCAGTGGCCAGGTTTGGGCGGGCGGTGAAACCAGCATCTTTGCGCCATGGATTGCCAGGTCGGTTGACAAAGGCGAGAACTGGGAAATCTCTTATCCGGATTTGAGCGGGGACAACGCCTGCAATTCTATCGCGATTCACCCCGATGACCCTGATGTTGTTTATGCCGGCATGGAAGGCGCGGTGATCAAGACAACGGACGGTGGATCGACCTGGAACTACACCGGACTACGTGACACGCCGGCTTACATTTATGGATTAGCATTCGATGCCGCCACTCCCGATCACATTTTCGCCGGCGGCCTGGTTGCCAATCCGAACAGTTGGGCCCTGTGGGAGAGCTTTGATGGTGGGGAAACCTGGCATGAGATTTCACCACCCGTCCTGGTGACACCGGTCGTGGTCGCAGGGATTTCGAGCATTGCTCCGGATCCCGGAAGAGCCGGCGTGATTTATGTTGCCACCTTTGGCCACGGCCTGTGGAAGTATGAAAGCACCCCGACCGGCGTTGAAGATTCTGACGATCCGGCCTTGCCGGAAAGATTCGTGCTCGAACAAAATTATCCCAATCCGTTCAACGCCGGCACGGTGATTAGCTTCGAAATTCCGACGGCGCTGGCCCATATGAATGTGCATCTGGCGATTTACAATTTGCGCGGCGAGTTGGTGCGCGAGCTGATCAATCGAAAATTGGCGGCAGGAGATCATCAAACGCGTTG
Organism: bacterium; assembly: GCA_036398295.1. Lineage (GTDB taxonomy): Bacteria > Zhuqueibacterota > Zhuqueibacteria > Oceanimicrobiales > Oceanimicrobiaceae > DASWHH01. The sequence continues at coordinate 1,242 of DASWHH010000085.1, read as the reverse complement.
GGATGGAAGAAATCAAGCCGGACGAGAATTGGCCTCAGGGATATATCTGTATCGCCTGCAGGTCGGCAAGATGTCTGCGATGCGCAAGCTAAGTCTGGTGAAATAGTGTCTAATACTGTAACACAACATTAATGTTGTGTTACAGTATTAGACACAATGATTTGAGAAGGTAACGCCATGATAACGTTTCTAAGAGTTAAACTCATGCTGGCGATGCTCGGCTGCTTTTCCTGTTCCGAGCAGGCGACGAATCCCGAAGGTTCGCCACTCAATCAACTCTATCAAGTTGGCGGTTGTGGCGGAGTCGGATTGTGGAAAACATCATCAGGAGATACTTGTTTCTCCTATCAATTCGACAGCAGGCTGTCGGTGGATTTTTGTGTAAGCGCCAACTGTTGCCCCGACACCAACCGCTTCAGCCTGGCTTACACGATGGAGGAGGACAAAATCAATATCGCTGTGCAGGACACCGCCGCGCGATTGTGCCGTTGTGTCTGTCCTTACGTGATTCATGCCGAGTTTCATGATCTGCCGTTGGATTATTTTCTCATAGTTTGTCGGTACGACGGGCAGGTCTGGTATGAAGAAGATGTCTGGCGGCAAAATGATTAGGATAAGTTAAGCCCGTGTTTTCCCAAAAAAGCCAAAGATGATGTTGAAAATAGGGGTGAGCAGGTCTTTGGCCCGCTCATAGAACGTGCGGCGTCCCGAGCAATCGGGACGTCGCACGAGTCTTTACTCCATTAATCTCGGGTGACCTACCATGAAAAAATCTGACTGCAAACAGATTCGATTCTTGACATTGATGGTAACTTTCAGCTGGGTGGTCGGATGCAGTCTCGGTAACGACGAAAACCGGGCCGACCTTGAAAATCAACTCGGTACCGTTGAGCAATTCGGAATCCATATCGATCAATTTGTCATTCGTCCGGACGCCGATACGACGATTGCCTACTTCCCCGTGAATGCTCTGCCGGAGTCCATGCGGGAGGCAGGGTTGCGGGTTATCTTTAGCGGGAACCTCCGTCCGTTTCCAATTGACCCGCCCTATGATCCGAGCTACCCCTTGCTCGAACTGACTGAGATAAAGAAGCTTGATATGGAGGAGAAATGAGAAATCGATTTGCCAGTTTGCTGACCGTGCTCACGATACTTTTTTCCCAAAACGCCTGCGAGGATGGTTCCTCTCCTCTTTTCCCAAGATTGTCGGAAGAATATTTCCCCCTGCAGGTTGGCAACCGC
>DASWHH010000084.1:0-4672 GCA_036398295.1 bacterium | reverse complement strand
TTTTTTATTTTACCCATCATGGTACCGGTGGAAATCATCAGTCTGTGCACCAAACATTTTGCGCTAGCCATCCGTCTTTTCGCCAACATGATAGCCGGACATGTCGTCATCATGGCATTTTTGCTGATCGTCTTCACGTTCAAAAGTTACGTAATCGGGGTGGTCACGACCGGCGGCATTTTGTTCGTCAGTTTACTGGAAGTTTTGATTGGGCTGATTCAGGCGTACATTTTCACGATCTTGTCGTCGGTGTTTATTGGTATGGCAGTGCATCAGGATCACTAGAGGTTGGAGTATTGGAGTGCAGGAGTGTTGGAGTACTGGAGCCCCGGAGTAATGAATGACTGAAAGATCATCACTCCATTACTCCAACACTCCATTACTCCTCTGCATTGCACCCGACAGAGTAGAGTCTCCACAAGGCTGTAGCCATGAAAATAAAAACATTAATTAAACCCTAGGAGGATTCATGTCAGACCTTGCTTATGCATTCTTAGCTGGTGGTTTTGGAGCCGGAATTTCTGTGATTGGCGGCGCGTACGGCGTCAGCAAATTGGCCAGCGCGGCGATGGAAGGCATTGCCCGTCAGCCCGAAGCCGCTGGTGATATCCGTGGCGTCATGATTATCACCGCTGCCATGATCGAAGGCGTGGCGCTGCTGGCGCTGGTAATTTGTTTCTTGCTCAGCTTCAAAACCGCCTAATTCACCAGGAAAAAAGACAATGTTACTTGAACCGCATTTAGGAACTCTATTCTGGACCACGCTGACGTTTGTCTTGTTGGCGATCATATTGAAGAAGCTGGCCTGGAAGCCGATTCTGCAGACCCTCGAAGACCGCGAACGGCGTATCCGCGAGGCGCTGGAAAAGGCCGAGGCCACTCAGAAGGAAACCGCTGCGGCGATGGTGCAGCACCAGGCGAATTTAGAAACGGCGAAACGCGAGGCGCAGGATTTGTTGGCCAAAAGCCGAAAGACTGCCGAAGCGACCAAAGAGGAAATTTTGCAGAAGGCGCAGTCCGAAGCCAACAATTTGTTGGAGCGTGCCAAGCGCGAAATTTCGTTGGAGCGCGAGAAAGCGGTTGAGGAGATAAGGAAGCAAACCGCTGAGTTGTCGGTGCAGATTGCCTCCAAGCTGATCGGCAAATCGCTGTCGAAGGCTGATCACAAGCAGCTCATCGAGGAGTCTCTTAAGAAAATGGTGCAGGTCAATTGAAAGAAAATATTCTGGCGAAACGCTACGCGCGGGCGCTCTTTCAATTGGCAAACGAACACCGGTTGCTGGACAAGATTCATGGCGAGGTTGAGTTTCTCGCCGACAGCATAGGCACTAATTCTGAGATGCGGCGGCTTTTGCTTTCCCGGGAGATTAAAAAGAATGAGAAAAAGCAGGTGCTGGAGAAGCTGCTGCAAGGGCGCGTCTCTAATATTTTTTATAATTTTGTGACGCTGCTGGTGCAGAAAAATCGCGAGGCGTTGTTTCTGTTGATCGCTCGACAGTTCGGCGTTTTATATGATCGTTCCCACAAAAAGGTCCGTGTCGCCGCTATTACCGCTGAGACTCTGGACCGCAAATTCGTCAAAGCTTTGAAGGAATTTTTGGACCGCAAATTCGACGCCGATGTGGAAATCGAGAACCGCATCGACCAGTCCATCCTGGGCGGGCTGATTGTGAGCGTCGAGGGACAGGTTTTTGACGGCAGTGTGCAAAGCCAGCTCAGGCGATTGCGCGATCAGTTGTTGGCAAGATAGCAAATCTCGAACATAATGACAGGGGTCAGACGCTGTCAGGAGTTGGAGTATTGGAGAGCAGAGCGCATGGCGCATAGAGCATAGCGACTGCTCGATAGCATAAACATTGATCCAATAATCCATTACTCCATCACTCCAGTACCGTTGCTTCGCGCCACCGCTATTCGTCCAAAGAAGGCAGATAATTCATTGAATAAAGAAACGGGAGACAAGGATGGAAATTCGTCCTGAAGAAATTACGTCGATTATAAAAAAGCAGATAGAGAGTTTCGAGACCCGCATCGAGTTGGAGGAAGTGGGGGAGGTGGTGCAGGTGGGGGATGGCATCGCACGCGTGTATGGCCTCGAAAAAGTCATGGCCGGCGAGCTGGTGGAATTTTCCGGCGGTTTGTTGGGGCTGGCGCTGAACCTCGAAGAGGACAACGTCGGCTGCGTATTGTTCGGCGAAGACACCCACGTCAAAGAAGGTGACACGGCCAAGCGCACCGGTCGCATCATGGAAATTCCCGTGGGCGAGGAAGTGCTGGGCCGCGTCGTCACCCCGCTGGGCCAGCCTATCGACGGCAAAGGCCCCATCAAAGCGGTGAAGAATATGCCCATCGAGCGCAAGGCCCTGGGCGTGATTCAGCGGCAGCCGGTGAAAGAGCCGCTGCAAACCGGCATCAAAGCCATCGACTCGATGATCCCCATTGGCCGCGGCCAGCGCGAGCTCATCATCGGCGACCGCCAGACCGGAAAAACCGCGGTGGTCATCGACACCATCATAAATCAAAAAAAAGCCGGGGTGTTCTGCATCTATGTCGCCATCGGCCAGAAAGCGTCGAGCGTCGCGAAAGTGGTAAAAGTTTTGGAAGACGCCGGCGCCATGGATTACACCGTGGTGATCGCTGCTACCGCCAGCGATCCGGCGCCGCTGCAATACATCTCGCCCTACAGCGGAGCCACCATCGGCGAGTTTTTCCGCGACAACAGTAAGCATGCGCTGGTCATTTACGATGATCTTTCGAAACACGCCTGGGCTTATCGCCAGCTTTCGCTGCTGCTGCGGCGTCCGCCGGCGCGTGAGGCTTATCCCGGTGACGTGTTTTATCTGCATTCGCGTCTGCTGGAACGCGCCGCCAAACTCAGCGATGAATTGGGCGGCGGCTCGATGACGGCGCTGCCAATCATTGAGACCCAGGCCGGCGACGTTTCGGCCTACATTCCCACCAACGTCATTTCCATCACCGATGGGCAGATTTATCTCGAGTCCGATCTGTTTTACGCCGGTGTTCGTCCGGCCATCAACGTCGGACTCTCCGTATCGCGCGTCGGCGGCAACGCCCAGATCAAAGCCATGAAACAGGTGGCGGGTCGTCTGCGTCTTGACCTGGCACAATACCGCGAATTGGAAGCCTTTGCGAAATTCGGATCGGATCTTGACAAGGCCACGCTGGCGCAAATTACGCGCGGTCAGCGTATGGTGGAGATTTTGAAACAGGATCAGTACACACCGCTGTCCGTGGAGAAGCAGATCGCGATCATTTTCCTGGGCGTTAATGGCTACCTCGATAGCATTCCGGTCGATCAAATTGGCCGGCTGGAGAAAGAATATCATCAGTTCCTTGAAACCAATTATTCAGGAGTGTTGAAGGAAATTGTGGAAAAGAAAAACATCGATGATGCTCTGCGGGCGAAAATGAAAACCGCGGCTGACGAATTCATGAAACTTTTCACCAAGTAACCATGGCAACGCTACGAGACATACGGCGGCGCATCAGCAGCGTCCGCAGCACGCAGCAAATCACCAAAGCCATGAAGATGGTGTCGGCAGCCAAGCTGCGCAAGGCGCAGGAGCGGCTCATCAGCGCCCGGCCGTATGCTGACCGCATGCATACGCTACTGGCGCACGTGGCCGCGGAGGTGGACCGCAGCCAGCATCCGTTGCTGGTCGAGCGCCTGTCTGCACAGGCAGGCGAGGCCAAGAGCATTCTCTACGTCGTGGTCAGCGCCGACCGCGGATTGTGCGGCAGCTTTAACGCCAACATTTTGCGCAAGGCCAAAGGTGAAATCGATGCCCACAAACAAAACGGCGAGGTGGGGGTTGGACTTATGGTGATTGGCCGGAAGAGCTTTGAGTATTTTTCACGGCGCGGCTATCCCATCGCAGAAAAACATGTGAACATTTTTGACAACCTCGAATTCCATCACGCAACCCTTATCTCCGACCTGATCCAGAGAATGTACCGGGAAAAAGCAGTCGACCGGGTTTTAGCGGTTTACAATGAGTTCAAATCGGCTGCGCTTCAAAAAGTAGTGACTCGGCAACTGTTGCCGATTCAGCTGCAATATCCGGAAATGCAGGTTTATCAACCAGTCGAGTATTTATACGAACCTTCGGTCGGACACATTCTCAACGACATCTGCCCGAAGTTTTTGAACGTGCAAATCTGGCGCATGCTGTTGGAATCGTACGCGTCCGAGCAGGGGGCGCGCATGGTGGCGATGGAATCGGCCAGTGAAAACGCCCAGGAAATGATTTACGACTTGACGCTTTATTACAATAAAGTTCGTCAAGCCGGCATCACCAAAGAGATTGCTGAAATTGTTGGCGGCGCCAACGCTCTCCGGGGGTAGCCCCTGCCCCTTGTTAGTCAGTGGAGGGCCGGGTAGGGTTTCCCTGCCAATATCTGGAGTGTTGGAGTAGTGTACTGGAGTACTGGAGTAATGGAGTTTTGGATGAACGGATTAGTGGATTAATGGATAAATGGATCGTGAGCCATGGATTGTCGACCTTTTATTTTCCATTGCTCCAATACTCCATTACTCCATCACTCCGCTTCACTATTTGCAGCTTACCTTGGCGTGAACATCAATACTGAAAAAAACTAAGGAACTTTGAGGATCATGAGAGAAGGTCACATTTCACAAGTAATCGGCGCG
>DASWHH010000083.1:0-3374 GCA_036398295.1 bacterium | reverse complement strand
CAACACGGCGGCGAAGAGTGGGACGGCTACAGTTTTGAATGGAACGACGATGAGACCGACGCTTTCTTGTTGGAGACCAGCAAAACCAAACCGATCGTCATTCACGACGCGAGCGCACCGGGTGGAGAAACTATTCACAACTACTATTTTCCCAGTCGCGACGATTGCAACACCTGTCACACGGCTGCGGCCGGGTATGTGCTCGGCGTGCATACTGCGCAATTGAACGGCGAGTATCAGTACGGCGAGATCGTCGATCACCAGTTGCGCAGCCTCAATCACATCCGAATGTTCACCGGGGACATCGGCGAAGATTATCACGAGTTTCCGGCATTGGCTAATCCTGCCGACGAATCGAAATCATTAGAAGATCGCGCGCGCTCCTATCTCGATGCCAATTGTTCGCAGTGTCACCGACCGCAAGGTACTGGCCGCGCCGGGTTCGACCTGCGCGCCTCGACGCCACTTGTGGAGACGCAGCTGCTTGATTTAACCCCGATTTTCGGCGACCTCGGTACTCAAGAGGGACGCATCGTGAAACCCGCTTCGCCGGAAAACTCCGTTTTATATTTGCGGATGACACGAACCGACGGATTTCGCATGCCGCCGCTGGCAACATCCATTGTTGACGAGCTGGGAGCACGGGTCGTGCATGACTGGATTCAAGCGTTGCAGGATCCGACATCGGTCGCGGATCACCATTCCACTCTCCCGACAGAATTCAAGCTTGATCTGGCGTTTCCGAACCCGTTCAATCCAGCAACGACGATTACGTTCGAGGTGCCGCGTGCCGAACGAGTTTCAGTTACGATTTTCAATATCACGGGTCAGCAGGTGAAAGAAATCGTCAATGACCATTTTGGAGTCGGTCGACACAGTGTAACCTGGCAGGGAGAGGATGAGTCTGGCAGAACCGTAGCCAGCGGTGTTTATATTTATGCGATCAGCGCTGGCTCCTTTCAACAAAGCCAGAAGATTTTACTCTTGAAGTGACTGCATGGAGTGATTTAAGGGATAGGGGAAGAACTCTGACAGGGTTTGAAACCCTGTCAGAGTTGGACCACGCCAAAACGTACGTGCACTAAAGCGCTCTGGTGATGACCCGTTCAAAAAGACGAGTTGGTGTTTTATACAAAAACGTAGGAGCGTCGATGAAACGACAGCCAGCCGCAGCGATTTTTCTAACGACAACCATCCTGGTATTTTCATGTGCGAAAGACAAGAATGAACAATTAATCGACGCGCTAAAAAAGCGCGCCGCCGCCGATAAAATTGAGTCATTGCTAAAAGCCGGCGCCAACCCCGACTATGTTGCCATGGTTTCGGATCCGCCAGCTTTTGGACTTACACCTCCAAACATCAGCCGGCAACCGCAATTTCTCGCTTTTAATATCTTGATGGAACTTTGGGGGTGGGAAAAAAAAGACCGGTTGGAAATGTCGCCACTAACGGCGGCATGTGCGACCAACAATAAAACAGCCGTTCAACTCCTATTGCAGCATGATGCCAACCCCAATTTTCAAACCTCCACAGGCGTCACCGCTTTGATGGTCGCCACATTACAAAGCGACATCGAGATCGTCAAGTTGCTGTTAGACCACGGCGCCGATCCTATGCTCGGCACACCGCAGGTGACGTCCATCATGTTGGCAGCAACCGCTGAGGAGTTTGACAAATTCGATTTGTTCAAACACAGACCGGTGGATGAAGACCTATAAAAGACGACTCGCTCTCATACTTTTTTTAGCTTTCGCCCTCGCCTGTGATCAACAAAAACACGACCGCAGCCTCTCACTGCACTGGACGGAGAAGGCCAACGGCGTCTGGAGTTGTACGGTTGGAAAAAAGGACAACATTGATCTGCTGCACGCTGCCGGGGCTCAACCGAAAATGGAGGCTCTCAATCAGAAACCCACTGTGGCCTTTCCTCTGGACAAATCGCTGATCAAAGCAACTCAATTGCATGGAAAACTCTACCTGCGCTTTCCACTCGCAGACGATGAACAAATTTATGGACTCGGTCTACAATTCAAGGAAGTCAATCGTCGACAGAAAGTTTATCGCTTGCAGGTCGATCACTACGGCAGCAAAGACAACGGTCGCACGCACGCGCCGGTGCCGTTTTATGTATCCAGCAGAGGCTACGGCCTTTTGATAAACTCGGCGCGCTACATCACTGTTTATGTTGGAACGACCGTTCGAGTTGACAGCCCGAATCAACCGGAGGTTCGCGATCGCAACACCGACAAAAACTGGACTTCGCGCCCACCATCCGACGCCATCGAAATTCTCATTCCGGCGCAGGGCGCGGAAGTGATCGTGTTTGGCGGCGAGTCCCCCTTGGATGCGGTGAGCCGGTACAACCTGTACTGCGGGGGTGGAAGTCTCCCGCCCAAGTGGGGACTCGGTTTTACCTATCGCACCCATCGCCTCTATTCCGACCGCGACGTCATCAACGAAGTGAAAGTTTTTCAGGAAAGGCAATTCCCGCTCGATTTCATCGGTCTGGAACCTGGCTGGCAGAGCGCGTCCTACCCGTGCACGTATGAGTGGGATCCGCAGCGCTTTCCACAGCCGGAAAAATTTGTGGAAGAGCTGCGGCGAATGAACGTCCGCACAAATCTGTGGTTGAACCCGTATGTCTCGCCCAGGGCATCATTGTACGAAAAACTTCTGACCTTTGCCGGCTCGCACAGCGTCTGGACCGGCATCGTTCCCGATTATTCGATTCCGGACGCGCGGCGCGCTTTCATGGATTTCTTCGACAAGAATCAGCTCGACATCGGGGTGTCGGGCGTGAAAATCGATGAATGCGACGGGTACGATCACTGGCTATGGCCGGACGTGGCGACATTTCCTTCCGGCATTGAAGCCGAGCAATTACGGCAAACCTACGGACTGATTCTCCAGAAAATGTTTGCCGACACTTACCGTCAGAAAAACCTCCGAACTTATGGTTTGACGCGCGCCTCCAACGCCGGCGCCTCCGCCCTGCCCTTTGTGATTTACAATGATTATTACAGCCACGAAGATTTCATCACGGCGTTGGTGAATTCCAGCTTTTCCGGAATTCTGTGGACGCCGGAAGTCCGCTCCTCCGCAACCGGCGAAGAGTGGCTGCGCCGAATGCAGTCCGTCTGTTTTTCTCCGCTGGCGATGATCAACGCCTGGGCCAGTGGCACCCGGCCGTGGTCCTTTCCGGAAGTTTATGATGCCGTGAAAAACGTGGCCACTCTGCGTATGCGCCTTCTCCCCTATCTCTACTCTACTTTTGCAGACTATCATTTCCGCGGCACGCCGCCGATTCGCGCTATGGCTCTAGTCGAAAATGTCAATCAAGCAGAAATGACTGAGCAAACAAAATTAGATGATAC
>DASWHH010000082.1:0-7134 GCA_036398295.1 bacterium | reverse complement strand
CAGAGACTTTTGCCGATGTCGGTACGATAGTAGCTGCTTAAGCAACGGATTTTGCGAATATTCTCATAGGCCGAATCGATGGCTTCTTCCAGGCTAGAACGTACGGCCACGACATCGGCGATGCGGTGGCCAGTCGCGAACAGTGCGCCTTTGGCGTCAGTCGCCGCTTCGTTCCACCAGACGTCACAGGTGAAATCCCCGTGAACGGTCACGGGTAATTGTGGGCCGTTCACTTGCGTGTAGGGATAGCCATAGCCCGCCAGTGTGATGGAGCACCCGAAGTTCAGCCCGTCCCGCAAGCGAATTTCGGTTTTGCGGTTGTGAACCACGTCCCACAGCACTTGCACGGGATTCTCCAACATTCGAGTGATCACCGGGCCACAGGTGATGCCCAGCCGCACGTTGTACTCCAGCACCGCCCAGCGCTCGTCGCGCCGGATGGCGGTCACCTGTACCGGACCGTGAAAACCCACCTCGCGGAACCATGGCCGAAGCGGGTGCAGGAGTTGTTGCGCCAGGCAGTATTTGTCGTCAGGATCTTTTTCAACCAGGCCGCCCAGCGGCGCGCCCGCCACAATTCCCATGTTGCCATTGAAGGCACGTTTATACTCCTGGTTGGTTATCAGCGAATAAATCTCGCCGCCCGTCACCAGGGCGATGTGCCCGGCTTCGCGGCGGCCCATATATTCCTGCAAAAAAATTCCTTCTTCGTAATTGACACGTTTGAGCCAGCTGCGCGTGTCTTCCAGGGTTTCGCAGACGATGGTGTGAACCGGGCTGGCGGGCGAGCACAGGGGATTCTTGATGACATACGGCAGCGGATGAGTTTTTAAAATCGTTTCCGCCTCCAAACGATTGCGGGCTACGGAGGATTTCGGGAACGGGATCGCATATTTCTCGCACAGGACGCGGGCGAAGTCGCGATCGCGTTCCAGCAGCATGCCTTCGCCGGTCGGAGACAGAATCGGGATGTTCAAAGAGAGCAGTTCATCGGTCCAATCCGCCAGAATCCAATCGATGGACATGGGGATGATAAAATCGATCTTCTTCTCGAGCAGCAGCCTGCAAGGGTTGGGGTAGACCTCATGCAGAAAAGTTTCCCCTTCCAGCGACGGGCTCCAATGAGCGTAATCGCGGGTGAGGTAGGTGCTCACCACTGCGCCGTTGATTTTCAACCCGTGCAAAATGCCCTGCGCGGCCGAGCCGACACCGAAGACCATGATGCGAGGAGGATGGGCTGTCATTCTATTCCATCAATTCCATCAGACTTGTCATGATGTTGGAGGGCACCGTAATGTTACTCACCCAGTGTCGGGGTAAACGTCCATGAAATTGTCTTCTTAACTGGTCCACTGCGGCAACTCGTTCCTCGGGGGGTCTGCTTAACCAAAACTTCAAAATCGTCGTTGATAGCCGACGAGTCATTCAAGGGTCGTCTTTTCACAACTTTCTTTATCATTAGCTTCTTTGTCATTCCTTGCTCATCCAACTTTGGCTAAAACTCCGCCGTGAACCCCGCCACCACATTACGAATTTCCTCGATACTACGGTCGCGCAGGGTGTAGGCGTAGTTCAGCATATTGTTGGCGCCAATGAAAAAGGTAAACTCGGTGCCCGGAGACCAACTCGGCTGCCAATAAAAAAAGATGCGGCCGTCCAAAACTTTCTGCGGTACGAGTTGATGGATGCCGGGCAGACTGTAGTTCTCCTGGGCGCTGGCGTATTTGTAATCGACCTGAAATTCGACATTGCCGAAACGCAACGACGGTGCGATGAAGGTGATGAATTTCTGGCGATAGCGCAGCAACTGCTGCTTGACCTCGTCGCGAGGATTCATGTAGATGAAATTGGCTTTCAAGCCGAGGCGGTTGTCCCACCAGCGGCCGTTGGTGACAAATTCCACGCCGGGAATTTTGGCTTTCTCGATGTTGATAAAGCGCACGTCGCCCGAGAGCTGCGGCTCGGGTTCGATGAGATTGTCGACGTCGGTGTAAAAGCCGTTGACCTCGAAGAAGAAGTTTGAGCCGAGGCGCTGCTTGAATCCGATCTCATAGGTCCACGATTCTTCCGATTGCAGATTCGGGTTGGATAGAAATTTGAATCCGGCGGCGTCGAACTCCAAAAACAATTGCGCCACAAAGGGGAATTTGAATCCGTTAGCCACACTGCCGCGGAGCGTGGTGTTGGCAAGGGGATGATAATTGATCCCGAACTTGGGGCTGAAGTGGTCGTAGTTGCGGGCATCGCCCAAGGCGGCGTTGGGATCGCTGTAAATCTCGTAACGATCGTATCGTCCGCCGACGCTGAAATTGAGATTGTTCAGCGCCCGCCACTCGATCTGAGCATAAGGCGCGATCAGGGTGGCATCGCGCTGGCCGTAGAGTGAGAGAGCGGACTTCACTTTGTCGAACTTAAAATCGGACCCGTAAATGATCGACACACTGTTGAAGGGAATTAAATTCCCCTGAATGGCACCGCCTAAACCCAGAGCCGGCGAAAAGGTACCGGCGGTAGTAAACTGGGTTCCCAATAAAAAGCGGTTGTAATAAGCACGCACATCCAGGGCGGCTTTAGAAGAGAGCGCGAGACTGTATTTTCCGAAAAGCGTGACGCCGTTTTGCTTTTGACGCTTATCCAACTCGGTGGCCGGCACGTCCAGCGCTTCATCCTGGTCTTTCCAGACGATGAACACCCCGGATTTGTCGTGCATGTAATTACTGAAAAAAGTGAAGCTGGAAGCGTTGGAAAAGCGATAGGTGAATTTGCCTGAAAGATTGTAGCGCTCATAATCACCGTTACGCACGTAGCCATCGGAAACGCTGCGACCGCCGGCGATACGAATTCCGAGATTTCCGAACTGGCGACTGTGGGTGAAATCCTGGCGATTGAAATCGAGCGTCTTGTTTTCGCGGGCGGCCCAGTTCCATTCCGGTTCGTGGGAATCGTCGAAGGCGCCGAACAGCGTTCGCACATAGGTTCGACTTTTCGCGGAGGGCGTCTGCGTGATGAAATTGATGACCCCGCCCATAGCCGATGAGCCATACAAGGCCGATCCCGCCCCGCGCACGATTTCCGCGCGTTCGATATCAGCCGGGGAGATCATGAACCAGTTCACCGCTCCAAAATCGCTATTCATCACCGGCACGCCGTCGATCAGTACCAGCACCCGGCTGCCGACACCACGGGTGTAGCCATCTGAGCCACGGATGTTCACGCTTTCCTGAATGATTTGAACGCCGGCGGCCGTTTCCAGGGCATCTTCGATTTTCATCGGATTACGGTGGAGAATCTCTTTGGAGGTCAGAACCTCGACGGTGGCGGGCGTGTTGGCGGCTTCCTGCTCCCATTTGCTGGCAGTAATCACCACCGGGTCGATTTCGATGGGCGTCTCCTCGAGGCGCACGATCACGACCGTGTCTTTTTCGGTCACCTGGACATTCGCAACATTCTTGGTGCGATAGCCAATCATAGAAATGCGCAGCGAATAAGGGCCAAGCTTGAGGCGTTCAATCTTAAAGACTCCATTCAAATCCGTGCTGGCGCCCAGGACCGTGTTTGCAATCTGCACGTTCGCGCCAGGCAGACCGTCGTTGCTTTTGGCGTCCAACACCCGGCCGAGAATGCGGCCCTGTTGGCTGAAGGCAGTTGTGGCTGGTGAAAGCATAGCGAAGCACAGCGTGCAGGTGAGTCCCCATCTCATCATTTTCTCCTTCCTATATTTCTAGCACGTTTACTAAACCTTCAAGGTTTAGTAAACGTTTTCTAGTGGGCGTTGGAAAAATCGGCAGAGATATCGATGCCAGTTATGGTTTCATTGTTGCCGACTGTTACTTCTCCCGGTTGTTCGGGCACTGGTGGGCTGCGATAAAATCCCAATGTCTTGAAATCGAGCAGCGGGGCGCCCTGAGCCAGCCAGAACACTGCAAGGTATTTGTAGGTTCCGGGCGGTACCCGCAAGCGGAAGTCATACTGCTGAAGCGTCGGGTCGGTCGGTAGAATTTCAAAAGCACCCAAGTAGCGAATGAAGTCGTCGGGCAGGACTTGCGGCACTTCGAAAAACGCGAAAATGGCCACGGCCGCCGTGTTCGCCGGCCAGGCGCCGACATAGGTGATGCGGCCTTCGATTTTGGCGGTGCGCTGCACTTTGGCAAAATCAATGGCAATGTCAACGCTGCTGACAACCGGTTCAGCAGCGGTCGTCGCAATTGGAATCGGCTGGGCCAATTGCAGGTCCCCATAAAGACCAATGATGTCGGCCGGATTGAAGGACTGATCCTTCTCCTTCCAGATAGCAAAGACGGCTTCATAGTCATCCAGCGGCACTTGCAGATCATAAGGAATGTTTTGCGACGCGACCAGGGTGTCGGCATTGAAGGGCAATGGCCCGCTGAAAATCAAATTGATAATGTCGGACGGTGGGTAATTCTTGGTGACGGCGACACGGATTTCGTCGGTATTGGATGGCACTGGCTGGTTGAGCACAATTTCTCCCCGAATGGTGCCTTTAATATAATTTGCATCGATGCCAAAGTTGTCGCAAGCGTGAAAAATCAGAACGATGGCAACGATTGCCCCCAAAATAGAAAAAGCGCCGAACCTTCGTCGCTTCACTTGAACATCCATTTTCTAAACCTCCGAGTAATTGTCATCTCCGAATCCGGAACCCTATGAGCAGGCTCAATATATTGATTCACGGCGATAATGTCAAATTCTTTCTGATTCGTCTTCAGCTCTTGTGGAGAACAAAATCAACCTTAACATTGCAGTCGAGATCCTCATGAGTTGGGTAAGGAAATAGGCGAAATAAGGCGAAATCTACCCTTGATCCTTCTTCCCTTTCTAATCTGGACAGCACTCTAAGAATTATCTAAAAATTCCCTTGACACTGACGATAATATTTGATATACTCGGTTTGTAAGTAATCACTCACTTATTATATGGCGCGTCCACTCACCAAAAAATCTGAAGTCATTGATGCTGCCCTGGCGCTGTTCATGCGCAAAGGCATCAAAGCTACCACCACCCGCGATATTGCCCTCCGCGCCGGCATCTCCGAAGGTACCATTTATCGCCATTTTGAAAGTAAAGAAGAGCTTGCCGAAATCCTGTTCGAAGAAAATCTAGACTACTTCTGGAAATTTCTCAAAGGCTACCTCAAAAACACCCGCAATCCGGAAGAAATGCTGCGGGCGTACATCGAGGGTTTTTTTGAGTTTTCGCGGCGGGAGCAGCGGCGCTATGGTTTTATCATCGCTGCCCATCAGACTGAACTCAAAAGACAATCGCGAGAGCGCATGAAGCCGAAGCAAATGCTCACAAAAATTCTGCGACTTGGCCAAATGCGGGGTATCTTTCGCAAAGTTGATATACAGTTGGCTGGTTCGATGGTGATGGGCACGATCATTCAAACGATCTTTTATCTTAAAACGGGCCGCATCGCTGTCAATTATGACGACGTCACCGCAGAGGTGGCTGAAACCTGCTTGCGAATGGTAAAAAAATGAATATCGAACAAGGAATTCAGAATATCGAAGGTGACCTTTTTTCACTTCAGTATTCATTATTCCTTGTTCGATATTCGATATTCATCTCAGTATTTAAGAACTCTAACAAAATGATAAAGGAGGTGAAACCATGACCTACATCATTGCCGAACCGTGTGTTGACGTTCGGGACCGCGCTTGTGTGGACGTTTGTCCGGTGGACTGTATTTATGAAGTCGAGGACACCCAGCTCAAAGAGGGCGACGAAGCTTACAAGATGATGCTCTACATCCATCCGGAAGAGTGCATCGACTGCGGCGCCTGCGAGCCCGAATGTCCGGTGGAAGCCATTTTTCCGGAAGACGAAGTTCCCGACAAGTGGAAACACTACACCCCGTATAACTACGTGGCTTTCGGATTGAGCGCGCCATAAGCGAGCTTTTTTGAGCAGCTTTGGAAGCCACCTCGAGGTTGATGAAAGAGGTGGCTTTTTTGTTTTAGAATGACTATTTTCATCCGTTTTTGCTATTTATTGAATGGAATCGTTGGATGGTTTATCTGGTTTTGCTGATCGCTATTCTCGCGGTCTCGGGCGCTGCGATTTTAATCAAACTCTGCGACGCCCCCGCCATGGTGATTGCCTCGTATCGACTGGCGCTTTCTTCATTGTTTTTTCTCACAGTCAGCGGTTTGAAAAAGCAGAATCCGCTCGTTGCATTCGGTCGAGCCGATCTGCGCCTGGCGTTGATTTCCGGACTCTTTCTGTGCCTGCATTTCGCCACCTGGATCAGTTCTTTGAAGTTCACTTCCGTCGCCAATTCCGTGTTGTTTGTCAGCACCTCGCCCATTTTTGTCGCCATCGGCTCGTTTTTGTTATTAAGAGAGAAAATAAGCGGTGTAGTAATGGTCGGAATCGCTATCGCTATCGCCGGTATGGTCGCTTTGAGTTTCAATGAAGCCGGGAGTGCAGAAAATGCTGGTTTCGGGAACACCCTGGCGTTGTTGGGCGCTATCGGCGGGGCGGGCTACTTCCTCATCGGTCGCAAGTTGCGGGCGCGCGTCGATACCATCGCCTATGTTGCCGTGGTTTATTCAACGACGGCCCTTTTGTTGCTCACCCTCACGGTCGCTCTGAATTTGAGCCTCACGGGGTATGAACCACAAGCTTACTTGCTGTTTCTCCTGATTGCACTGCTGCCGCAAGTGGTCGGGCACACCAGCTTCAACTGGGCGTTGAAACACGTTTCAGCAACCATGGTAGCGCTGGTCACGCTTGGCGAACCCATCGGCGCCAGCATCCTGGCATTTTTTGTTTTGGGAGAAAAAATTGCGGCATTTCAGGTGGTTGGTGGTAGTCTAATTTTAGCTGGCGTCGGACTGGCCATCTGGAGCGAATCGACACAGCGGATGAAGATGGAGGCCGTAGTCGGCTGACTATGGAAATCGTTCTACTGGGAACCAGCGCCGCGCTGCCAACGCAATCGCGATGGCCTTCGTCGTCGGCTGTTATTCGCGAGGGTGAAATCCTCCTTTTCGATTGCGGCGAAGGAACACAAATTCAGTTTCAAAAAGCCCAGCTCAAGCCGGGGAAGCTCAGTCGGATATTCATCTCTCATTTTCACGGCGATCATTTCTACGGGCTGATTGGACT
>DASWHH010000081.1:0-2255 GCA_036398295.1 bacterium | reverse complement strand
CATTCCGAAATATTTCCAGGCACCTTTGCCAGTACCACGGAAACGGCTGATTATTTGTTGCAGGCAAACGACCTGAGCAGAACCGCTGTTCTAAGATGGGGTGTGCTGGGAATGCAGCAGTTGAGTGAAGCACGCAAGGGGAATTTCGTGGTCTTAGGATTTGCGGGAAACACCGCACCCGATCATGTTGATCATTTTCATGCCTTGTTTGAGTTTATCAAATATCTTGATTAGTCCGCATCATTCACAGACACAAAGACACGAAGAACTTGCTCGCGCGGGATTTTGGTTTGGCGTCGGTTGAGATCTTTATCGATGAAAGTCAATTTCCCCAAAAATCTCGCGTCTCCGCGTCTTTGCGCTTCGTGCATAACGTCGAGGAACCCCAAATGAACAACGTCCACCTTGTCTCTCACCCGCTCATCAGTCATTCCCTGACGATTCTCCGTGACAAGAACACTGGCACGGACGCCTTTCGCCGGCATACTGCGATCGTGTCGCAAATTATGATCATGGAAGCAACAAAAGGGCTGCCGGTGCAGGAAACGAACATCGAAACGCCGCTGGCGAACGTGACCGGATTTGAAATTGAGCAAACCATTGTCTTTGCGCCCGTACTGCGGGCGGGTATCTCCATGCTATTCTCGGTGAAGGACTTCCTGCCCTTTGCGCCGGTGGGTTTCATCGGACTGGAGCGCGACGAGAAAACCGCCATTGCGCGGGAGTATTATCAAAAATTTCCGGCTGACGTCAAAGATAAACTCATTCTGGTTCTCGACCCGATGCTGGCAACCGGCGGGTCGTTGAGCGACACAATTGCCGCACTGAAAAAGAAGGGTGCTCAAACTATCATGGCAATTTGCATCGTCGCGGCACCGGAAGGCATAGACGTGCTGCAGCAGAAGCATCCGCAAGTGGCGATTTACACGGCTGCCATCGATGATCACTTGAACGACAAGAAATTCATCGTCCCGGGGCTGGGTGATTTCGGGGACAGGTATTTTGGAACTTGATTTATTTGGCCTGACTTATATAGAATAAGTTTTTTGTTGAAAATTAATGATTCGCGTAAATCCGATTTTCCTCTTGGAACGTATTTTAGGTAAGTACTCGTTGCAAAAAGTTTCTGAGTCATATCACCAAAGGTGACGATGTGCCACCCCCCCTTCACTTTTGTGGCCGAACATTTCACAGCGTAGTTTGGTGCTGAGCGTTTTCCTTTCTTTTTTAGAAATTCTGGCAATTCCTGGGTCGGCTTCGTAAAAATTTCGTTCGGTGCAATTCTATTTTGGTTGAACTCTAACTCTAAGCCGTGGAGGTGTAGGATGAAAACCCAAAAGATAGTCCTACTCGCAACTTTGCTGGCAGTCCTTGCCTGGGACATGCAAAAACCGGTCTGGTCGTGCGGCGGCACGCCGGTGCCTAACTGTGGACGAACCATGTGGCTGGCGCTGTTAACCCCGAGAAACATAGTGTTTCGCGCCGGCGTCCCCATTCAGGTGCCAGTTGGCGTCATGCCGTATCTGTTTTGGAACGTCAATGCACCGTGCGCCCAGCCAGCCGTTGGCGCAAGCGCACCGGGCGTGTCTACCCCGGCCAGTATCTTTAACAACGCTTCGTTGATCATCAACGTCACTTGCACCCCGCTCGGCGGCAGTCCTGTGCAGCTCGGGCCATTTATCTACAATTTTGATCTGCCTGCCATGCCGGGAATCCAGCCAAATGACTCCGTTAGCTTTGACGTCCCCGCCGGCACATTCGATGGCAGTGTGCCCGTGATTTGCGATGTTTCCGGAACCTACGCCGTCGATTTCACCAATGGTACAGGCGCGGGCATGCTTTCGGCCAGCAACCAGACGGAGGTCTGTATCGTTCCGCCTTCTGCCGATGACGTCAACCTGCCGCGGCTCGATTTTAAGTACATTCCCAAGCAAGGCGGTCTTTTCGAAAGGCTCCGCAGGGGCGACCAGGGGTATTTCTATTTTCTGGCATCCAACAATGATCTCCGCAATAGCGTGGAGCTTAACCTAACCACGAACCTCGATTCCAGGGGTAACCTGCCCGACGGTTTTAATCCGGGGGACCCGGCACAGGCCTATCAATCGCTGGTTTATTCGACCCAAGATTTGAGAGGAGATTTTTACACCCACAATTTTGTAGATAACCCGGCCGACTGGCAGGCGCTGCCTTATGGCGATCCCCAGAACAATCCAACCAGTCTAAATAAAACCATAACCTTGAAGGCGGGTCAGTCG
>DASWHH010000080.1:0-4476 GCA_036398295.1 bacterium | reverse complement strand
CAACTCGACCCCAATGTTTATCATGCCGCCACTGCGATCCACGAGCGAGCCCACTGCTATGGGAACGCCGCGCAATGATTTGATCAAGGCGATCACTTCACCCACCGAACCGCCGGTCGTGACCACATCCTCCACCACCAGCACGCGCTCCCCGCTTTTGACCTCGAAGCCGCGGCGCAGGGCCATTTGGCTTCCTTCGCGCTCGGTGAAAATTGCCCGCGCTTCCAAATGGCGAGCGGTTTCATGGGCCACGATGATGCCGCCAACCGCTGGCGCTGCCACGGCCGAAATGTTGTGTTGAGAGAAGTGGCTGGCGATTTGGGAGCAGAGTTGCTCCGCGTAGTCGGGAAATTGCAGAACCCGGGCGCATTGAAAATACTGGCGACTGTGCTGGCCAGAGGTCAACAGAAAATGGCCGCTCAGCAGCGCCCCGGTTTTTTCAAAAATTTCTAAAACGGATTCGGGTTTCATTTCTTGTTACCACTGTCACTACAAAACTTCGAGGTTACCAGAGAAAAAAAACGGGACACAGAGCACACAGAGAAACACCAGATTTACTTTCATTCCAAATGAATTCTCAGGTAACATCGTAAGCCACGGAATCCGACGGATGAACTGATTTGTTGCGTGTTATTTTTCTTTGATTCGAATGGCAATCATTTCAGACCTGTAATGCTCCAACCATATCAATCCGTACCACAAATCAGCAACATCGTGTTTTTTTTGCAAAGTTTTGGCCACGGATTCACACCGATGGAACACGGATTTGTCGAATCGAAATTTTCAAATGCAATTTCTGTCAACTGTTTGCCTGCTTGTGCAGACAGCCAATGCTTTCTTCAAATTGCTTTCATATGACCAAATATTGACAATCCGTGAACATCCGTGTAAATCGGTGGCTCAAGATCTTTGGTTACCTGCCTGTGGAGACGGGCAGGCAACGTTGCCACCCTGTGCCCTCCGTGCTCCTCGGTGACCTCTGTGTCCCATCCTGCGGTAACTACCTCCCAACTCTTATGCTTTTTTCTTTTCTGGCCTGGTTTATCTGATCTCTGATTCGCTCCGCCTCCGTGCCCGCGGCTTCGGCAAAATCGGCACCGCCAGATTTATAGATGACGCCGCGGCTGACGTTGAACAGCGCCAGTTCACCGGCAGCGGTGGTTCCATTTCGAACTGCGCTTTCGAGGTCGCCGCCCTGCGTTCCCACACCGGGAACCAAAAACGGCAGATTGGGTGCGGCGGCGCGAATGGACTGCAGTTCGTTGGGCTGGGTGGCCCCAACCACCAATCCGCAATTTTCCCGGCGGTTCCATTCCCGAACGCGTTCGAGTACTTTCTCATAAACCGTTTTCATGCCATTCGAAAAGTACTGAAAATCCCTGGCGCCCGGATTGGATGTCAGGCAAAGAACGAACGCGCCTTTCTCCGGCCACTGCAAAAACGGGGCGACTGAATCTGCGCCCATGAAGGGGTTGACGGTCACAGCATCGAAACCGAGAGATTCCAAAATGGCGCGCGCGTACATTTCAGATGAGTTGCCGATATCCCCGCGCTTGGCATCGGCGATGGTGATCACATTGCGCGGAATGATTTCGAGCAGACGTTCCAATGCACTCCAGCCTTTTGCGCCCGCAGATTCAAAAAAAGCGAAATTGAATTTGAATGCGGCAGCGGCTCCGGCCGTGCTGTCGATGATCTCAGCACAGAATTTGAATAATCCATCCGGATCCTTCTGCAAATGTGTTGGTAGACGCTGTCGATCGGGGTCTAGACCGACACAAAGCAGGCTGACTTTCTCGTTTGTGCAGGATTGGAATCGTTCAAGAAAACTCATCATAGGCGAATTTAGAAAAATATCGAAAATAATCAACAACCCGCAGCCTTTTTCCTTTACTTGCACATCAAGATTTTTTACCTTGACCTGGGTGTCTAAATCGGTCAATTCCCGCCAACGCTTTTTTCTAATACTCTGCGCTAAGTGAATAATCGCTGTTGCTGCCTTAATTGCTGCCAGAAACCGGAGGAGTTGCATGAAATTAAAATTGCACTGGCAAATTCTGATTGCATTGGTACTGGGAGCCGGGTTCGGATTTTTGTCGCGGGCCTTTGACTTTCAATCGTTCGTCACCGAATACGTGGTCGTTTTGGGTGATATTTTTCTGCGCGGGCTGCGGATGATCATTGTACCATTGATCGTGTCGTCCATCATCTCTGGCGTGACCAGCATTGGCACGGCGGAGAACCTCGGACGCCTGGGTTTGAAAACCGGCATCTATTATATCGCTACCAGTCTGCTCGCTATTTTTACCGGGCTACTTATGGTCAACTTTGTCAGACCGGGAGCAGGCGCGCCCATTGTGCTGGAGAAGACGCCGGAGGAGCTGACGGCAAACGTTGAGAAGCTTGGGGACACTTTGATGGGCATCATACCCACCAATCCTCTGGCAGCGATGATGCAAGGTGATATGCTGCCGACGATCTTTTTTTCGCTGATTTTCGGCTTCTTCATCACCCGCACTCCCGAGCCCTATCGCCAGCAGTTAACGGATTTTTTTCAAGGGGTGTTCGAAGTGATGATGCGGCTCACGCATTTCATTATTCGATTCACGCCGGTCGGTGTGTTTGCGTTGATGGCGAAAATTATCGCGCAAACCGGGTTGGAAGTCTTTGGCCCGCTGGCGGCTTACATGTTTACGGTGATTTCCGCATTGGCCATTCATGCGCTGGTTACGCTGCCAGTGCTGCTGTTTTTTATCGGCGGCATCAATCCGCTGGCCCATGCTCAGGCGCTGTCGGCGGCGCTGATGACCGCCTTTTCGACCTCATCTTCATCGGCGACGCTGCCACTCACCATGGACGCGGTCGAAAATAACTCCGGCGTCTCCAACAAAGTGACCAGCTTTGTGCTGCCGCTGGGCGCTACTATTAATATGGATGGCACCGCGCTCTATGAGTGCGTTGCCGCGATGTTCATCGCTCAGGTGTATGGCATCGAGCTTTCTATCGGGCAGCAATTCATTGTGGTACTGACGGCGTTGTTGGCTAGCATCGGCGCGGCGGGCATTCCCATGGCCGGACTGGTGATGATGACCATCGTTCTGCGCGCCGTGGGTTTGCCGCTTGAAGGCGTTGGCCTGATTTTGGCGGTCGATCGTATCCTCGATATGATGCGCACGACGGTCAACGTCTGGAGCGATAGCTGCGGCGCCACCCTTATCGCTCGCACCGAAGGTGAAACCACCTTAAAGGTTCTGCGAAAGCCGGCTGCCCTGAATAATCTATGACGGAACTTCCTCCGTCAAGCGTCCGCGCTTGACGGGCAGCCACGATACGCCGGCGAGGACGGCTGCTTGAGCATGATTGACGATTCGTTTTTACAGTAGTCTTGTTATTATTCATAGACTTTTAAGAATCGACGCCCGCATTTGTCTATGCCCAAGGTTTGGCGATTACGAAGGAATAATGGTTTACTGGATTAGTGGGTTTGCTTTTCATTGGTCCATCAATCCCTGCCTGCGCAGGCAGGCCTGTCTGCCGACAGGCAGGCAACATTCCATTAATCCACGTTGTCATTGCCCGTTGGTTGCCACGTTCTGGCTCTCGGGTTCCGGCAGCGGTTTGCGGGGCAATTTTTCGTCACGCATAGCAGTGTGATAGACGAAGGAGGCCATAATTACGGAGGCCTGCATTAAGTCGCTTGGCTGCGCATGGTCATAAACATCCATATTGGTGTGGTGGGTACGTGTGCCGTAATCAATTGGATCCTGAATGAACTGAAAACCCGGCAAGCCAACGGCGTCAAATGCCAGGTGGTCGGTTCCGCCAGTATCGCGAATCGTAACCCCAATGGCGCCCAGGTCATGGAACGGCGCTAAGTATGCTTCAAAGACGGGACGCACGGCGTCGTTTTCCTGCAGGTAGATGCCACGAATTTTGCCAGTGCCGTTATCGAGGTTGAAATAGGCGGAGAGACGGGTATGCTCAGCCTTCAGCGCCAGGGTATGGCGATCCCCAAAATGATTCCTAACGTAGCCATGCGATCCCAGTAACCCCTGCTCTTCGCCGCCCCACAGAGCGATGCGAATGGTGCGGCGGGGCTTTACGCCGATAGCGTTGAGGATGCGCGCGGCTTCCATGGTGACGGCGCACCCGGCGGCATTGTCGGTGGCGCCGGTTCCCGAGTGCCAGGAGTCGAGATGACCGCCTAACATCACCAGTTCGGTTTTCAGCTTCTTGTCGGTGCCAGGAATTTCGGCAATTACATTATATCCCAGCGAATCATTTTCAAAAAACCTGGTTTGAATATTTATTTCAACCTTCACAGGAATGTTTTTTTCGAGCAGCCTTGCCAGACGCCCGTAGTGTTCTGCGGCTACGACTAATGCCGGCGATACCGGCTCGGCGCCGATTTTGTAAGATCCGCCGCTATGAACACGAATCGTGCCGTGCTCGCGCTCGCTTGGTTCCAAAACCACA
>DASWHH010000079.1:0-7956 GCA_036398295.1 bacterium | reverse complement strand
CCGCGAAATTTGATAGCGTAAGCGCCGTCACCAGACTGAAAGGAGAAACCACTTGACGAAGCGGTCAAAACCGGCGTCGTTTTCGGTTCGGTAGTGGCAGCTTGTTTTTCAAGCTCAAGCTTGCCCTCGAGGACGCGAATTCTCTGGTCAAGCGCGTTAATTCGTTTAGAAACCGCGGTGGTATCCTGCGCAAAACTGACTGCGAGGCTCATCAAAAAAATGACCATTACTATAAAAACAAAAAACCGGAAATTCATAACTGCCTCCTAAATAAAAAGGATGTTACTGGGAACTTCCGGTGGTCCGGTCAGCTCAGCATTATGTCAAAAAGTGGTGGTTCCTCCGGTCGTCCGGACGGACTGAACGCAACTTACCTCAACTTACGATCCCCCGGTGCTTCACCTCCCTTTTTTCAGCGATGGCTTTTGGAAACGAATTTTCTCTTTGCGCTCGATTTGCACGACCTTAGAATCGTGCACAAGGATTTCCACGGAACCATAGCCCAGTCCTCTCAGGGCGCGCATGATCTCCCGCTGAATTTCCTCATCGTCAAAATCACTCGCGCTCGACGTGCCAGTTGCCGATTCATTCATGGTGATCGGACTCCTCAGCTAACCTGAATAATTTACGAACTTTGAGTTCTTAGCAAACTCTATGATAATGAAAAATCTCATTTGTCACGATGTGGAGTAATGGAGTTCTGGATTGATGGATTAATGAAAAGGCAAACAGCGTTAATCCAGCCCCACCTTTGCGGGGTCAATCCATGAATCTATCACAACTAAATAGATCTAACCATGCATACGCTGGTCGTTTCTTAACAGATTAGGAACTATTCAGGCTAAGACTATTCTCATAGTTTTCCGCGTCGTTAACGAAAGATCCTACAGCTAAACTGGCGCACCTTCCTGAACGCTGAATCACGTCGGCGAGAGACGTGCCATCGAGAATGCGGGCGGTAGCGTCGCGCACTTCCCGCATCACCATGCGGATGCCGCAGGTAGTCTCGTCAGTACACTCATCGCAGCGCCGATACGCGGTTTCACTGGCGCAGGGTAGCGGCGCCAGTGGGCCATCCATGATACGGATGACTGCCCCCAGAGAAATGGTTGCAGGCGATTTCGCCAGTTGATAGCCGCCACCCTGGCCTTTCTTGCTCTGCAAAATCCCGTGATTTTTCAGGTCCAGTAGAATCAATTCGAGAAATTTCTTTGGGATGGCCTCGCGGCTCGCCAATTCAGAAATTAGGATAGGGCCATTGCCATATTCGGCTGCCAGAGCCAGCAGCGCTTTCAAACTGTATTTTGCTTTCCGAGAAAGCATGCATTCACTCTACTTAGTCTATCATTTTTGTAGAGTATTTACAAACAGATTTTGTGGCCTGCGGAGAAATCCCTACTTTTTTTTTAGAGGCCACTATGAAGGCCTGGCAAACCGGGCTTGAACGGCGGTTTCATCAAGAAATCAGCGATCGACCGGTGACCACGATTGGATAGGTGTATGCCGTCACCATAGAGAAAATACGGTTTTGATTGGGGATTTTTGCCAGAAACCTCCTCAAACGGATCGAGCACCCGGACCTTTTGTTCACGGAGCATCCGCCTTAGTAATCGTTGTGGCGCAAAGTCCGCCTCACGCAGTTGATATTCATAGGGCAGCAAGACTACCTCGAATGCGATGTTCCTTTCCCGGCACAAGCGATTCATTCCAGCGATGGTCTCCACAGCCGACAAAAACCCCGGCTGCTGCGAACGATAAAAAGATTTATCAAAGAGAAAATAGCTTCGGGGTCGATCAAAAAAAAGCGTTTTGAGAAAGTGGTAAAGTCGACTTTGAACTCGAACGAAGGTGAGCCCATCCGAAAACATCGAATGCAGCTTTCCGCCCGGAACTTCAAAATCCGGCACGTTCGCGTAAACGTCATTCAGGCACCAAAAAACCGACACCCGGTAAATCGTAAAATTGTGTCGCTTATCGAAAACAAAACAGCGAAACACATCCCAGTAACTGTTGAGGTTGTTACCGCTGGCAGAGGGGTTCAGGACATTTATGGAATCCATTTTTGATTGCAGAATTCCGGCAAAAGTGGAGTCCCCGGCAACGCCGATGCCGAACGTCACCGAGTCGCCAAGAAGCAGCCAGCTCGGTTTGCTGGTATCGGCTGCAATCGAGTTTCTACGAAAACCGAATCGGTCAACCTCCACCGGCGCACCGTTGGTCACACCGGAACTCGACGGTTTGAGTCCGTGAGTGGAGTAATATAAGCTGTCAGCAATGATGGCTTTACTCGTTCCCGACGCCGTCATCCCACGAACAAAGAAGCGGACGGCCAACTCCATAGTGAACAGCAAAATTCCGGCCGCTACTAAATTGTATGCGACGAAGGATAAAACCTTTCTCAGCAATCCCGGCCTTTTCACACCCAGCCGCGATCTCTGCACGCTTGCGCCACCCGGCTGACCGAGATCACATAAGCCGCATCGCGCATGTAGAGTTTGCGTCGCTTGGCCAATTCACTGACCGCGATGAACGCGGAGGTCATTTTCACATCCAGTTTTCCCAGCACCTCGTCGCGTTCCCAGTAGTAGTTCATGTTGCTTTGCACTTGCTCGAAATAGCTGCAAGTGACGCCGCCGGCATTGGCGAGGAAATCGGGAATCATATAAATTCCGCGCTCGTGAATGACTTTGTCGGCGCGGGGACCGGTCGGACCGTTGGCGCCTTCAGCGATGATTTTCACCCGCTTGCTGATGGTGTTGACATTGTCCAGGGTAATCTGGTTTTCGAGAGCGGCCGGAATCAGGATGTCCACCTCTTGTTCCAGCCATTTGTCGCCGGCCAGCACATCATAGCCTGAGTCGCGGGCTTTGTTTTTGTCGATGCCGCCAAAGCGGTCGGTGATGGCCTGCAATTGCGGCAGGTCAATCCCGCCTTTCTTGTGGAAGGAATAAGAAGTCTGATCCGCCTGGTCCCAACAGGAGACACAAATCACTTTGCCGCCAATCTGGTGCAACAGTTCAATGGAATACTGTGCAACGTTGCCGAAACCTTGCACGCTGGCGAGGGTATTCTCGGGACGGACTCCTAACTCTTTGAGCGCCTCGCGCACTGTGAAAATCACGCCATAGCCGGTCGCTTCCTTGCGGCCCAGCGAGCCACCGAGACCCACGGGTTTGCCGGTGATCAACCCCGGGTATTTCCCGCCACGAATTGTCTCAAACTCATCGAGCATCCACAACATATGCTGGGCGCTGGTCATCACGTCGGGCGCAGGGATGTCGGTGAGGGGGCCGATATCGCGCGCGATCTGGCGAATCCAACCGCGGCACAGCTGCTCCTGCTCGCGCTGGCTCAGGTTATGAGGATCGCAGATCACGCCGCCTTTGCTGCCGCCGAGCGGAATGTCCACGACCGAGCATTTCCAGGTCATCCACATGGCGAGGGCGCGCACTGTGTCGATGGTTTCCTGCGGGTGGAAGCGAATGCCGCCTTTGCCCGGACCGCGGGCATCGTTGTGCTGCACGCGGAAGCCGCGAAAAATCCGCACGCTGCCATCGTCCATGCGCACGGGGATGCTGAACTGGTACTCCCGCAGCGGCACCCGCAGCAGATAGCGGGTGGCCTGATCAAGATCAAGTAGATCTGCCACTTTATCAAATTGCTCTTGCGCCATCTCAAATGAATTGAAAGCTTTCTTGTTCATAGAACTTCCTTTCGCCCTGGGGTCAACCATTATGAAACTTGTCTATTTTTTAGAAGAAAATCAACCATTTTGATTTCGCTCAAAAAAAACTGCGGCCAGGAATTTTCCCGACCGCAGTAAAGAGATGAAACAGAAAACAATGAACCATGCAATGAAGCGAAATTTAATTTCTCGGCACCACTCAGCCAAAAGTGTGCCGCAAAAACACCGGCGCCAGGTAGAGCCCGTATCCCGTTGTAAATCTGGCCTTTCTTTGCATGCGTCAAAATCATGGCAACGAAGGCC
Organism: bacterium; assembly: GCA_036398295.1. Classification (GTDB taxonomy): domain Bacteria; phylum Zhuqueibacterota; class Zhuqueibacteria; order Oceanimicrobiales; family Oceanimicrobiaceae; genus DASWHH01. The sequence continues at coordinate 3,968 of DASWHH010000079.1, read as the reverse complement.
GTACTTGCAAGTTTGAGAAAAACCCGTTGCAATTTTCCGAAATTTGAGAAATGACCGCCATGAAGAGTCAGCCAGTCCAACCGAAACCTGCTGTGGAGATTTCCCAAAATTGAGATGTTTTCCACGTTTGTTTCTTATTTTTGAGAGAAAACGCCCGACTTCAACGACCCGGAAACCTGTCAGTACATTCCTTTAAGTTATTTATAACCTTTTAGTTACTCCAATTGCGTGACTGCGCTCCTGGTTCTGGTATGGATTTTGACGAAGCTTGCGCTAAAATACGTACCGGGATTTCATGTTACATAAAATTAGTAACAAACTCATCATCGCCGTCGGCAGTGTCGCCATCACCATCATTGCCATCTTCTCCTACTTCATCATCGAGTCGCAGAAGCAGGCGTTGATCTCACAGATTGAACACCACGCCAATCAGCTCAGCGAGACCGTCAAGAGCGGCACCAAGTACGATATGCTGCTCAACCAGCGCGATCGCGTCCACCGCATCATTGACAGCATGGGCAAGCAGGCCGGCATCGACAAGATTCGCATCTTCAACAAAGAAGGCGAAATCATCTATTCCTCCGCTAAAGAAGACATCGGAGAATTGGTGGACAAGCAGGCCGAATCCTGCTACGCCTGCCACGCCGTGGATCAACCCCTCGAAAGAATCTCCATCACCGAGCGCACCCGCATTTTTGAACTCAAGGACGGCAGCCAAAATTTAGGCATCATCAATCCGATTTACAACGAGCCGGGCTGCTGGCAGGCGAGCTGCCATGCTCACGACGCCGGCCAGAAGGTGTTAGGCGTGCTCGATGTGACGATGTCCCTCGACGAGGTCGAGGAGCAGATCGCGGCCAACGAAATGCGTATGGCCACCTTTGCCATTAGCGCCATCATTATTATCAGCCTCATCATCTGGTTCTTTGTGCAGCACTTAGTGGGCAAGCCAGTGCGGCAGTTGGTGAATGCCACCAATGTCGTCGCGTCGGGAAATCTCGACTTCAAAATAAAAAATAACAAGAAAGACGAGTTAGGGCAGTTGGCCAACTCCTTCAATGCGATGACCCACAAATTGGCGGACGCCCAACGGCAACTCATTCAGTCCGACAAGCTCGCGTCGCTGGGACGGCTGGCGGCGGGCGTCGCCCACGAGATCAACAATCCCCTCACCGGCGTGCTCACCTACAGCAGCTTCCTGTTGAAACGCGCCAACGGCAACGCTGACATGAAGAACGATCTCGAAGTGATCGTGCGCGAAACCAAACGCTGCCGGGAAATTGTCAAGGGACTGCTGGATTTTGCGCGGCAGGTTCCCGTTCAAAAAACGCAGGTAGCGATTCCGGCAGTGATCGAACATGTGCTGACTATCATCGACAATCAACTGCGGTTGAAGAAGGCTCGCGTGCAGAAAGAAATCGCCGCCAATCTTCCAACGATTCACGCCGACGCCAACCAGATGGAACAGGTGTTCATGAATCTGCTGGTGAACGCCGCCGATGCCGTCGAAAACGAGGGCGGAGAAATTGTTGTGACCGCCGAGCGACGTCAAGCTGATAGCAAAGAATTTCTGGAGGTCAAAATTCACGATAACGGCTGCGGCATCCCGCGCGAAGACCTCACCAAAATCTTCGAGCCGTTTTACAGCACCAAAGGACAAAAAGGCACCGGCTTGGGTTTAGCGGTGGTTTGGGGCATCATCGAAAAGCACGGTGGGAAAATCACCGTTGACAGCGAAACCGGGAAGGGCACCAGGTTCACGGTGCGACTTCCCATCGAAGAACATCCTAATCCTGCCATTACTTTGGAAAGGAGGACCGCATGAAGACAGATTACGACATCCTCATCGTTGAGGATGAGCCCGTGGTTGTGGAATCGGCCCAGAAAATCCTTTCCACAGAAGACTACAGAATAGATGCCGCCGAAGACGCAGAGACTGCTCTACAAAAACTGCAGCAGAATACCTACAAAATCGTTCTCTCCGATTTGATGCTGCCCAACATCAACGGCTTTGAGTTGCTTAAGAAAGTGAAGAAAGATTTTCCTGGCATGCAGACCATTATGATCACCGGCTATGCCACTCTGGAAAACGCCGTCAAGTCGTTCAAATTAGGGGCGTTCGACTTCATCCCCAAACCGTTTGACTTCGAGGAATTGTTGGGCGTGGTGAGCCGAGCGATGAATTTCACCGAGCTTTTTGCCGATAAAAAGATACGCGACTATTCATCAATCCCAACGGGCGGCAACGGCAAAACCAAATACTACTTTCTCGGCGAAAACGCCTGGGCCAAATTCGATCAGGATGGCACCATGGTGATAGGAGTGAGCGACATCTATCCCAGGCTGATTGGTGACATTCAGCGCATCGAGTTTCCACCAGTGAACGTGGACTTGCAGCAGGGAAACGTTTGCCTGCGAATCACCAGCGCCAAGGATCTGGTACACCTGGTATGGTCGCCCGTCAGCGGACGAGTCATTCAACACAATCAGCAGGTGGAGCACAATCACAGCCTGCTCTCCAGCGACCCGATTCATCGCGGCTGGCTGGTGCGGGTCATTCCCGAGAACATCGAATCAGAATTGGAAAATTTAAGTGTACGGGTCAACTAAAAAAGCAGAGAGCATGGCGCATGGCGCAAAGCGTAACGACACCAATTTCATGACAAAACAGGCAAAGCGCTATGCTCTTTGCGCTTAGCGTTTGAAAAACGGAAACATACTGGAGGTTATATCCATGGTAGCATTACTGGTAATTTTCATGATCCTCGCCTTCATCACCGCCGACGTGCTGGTGCGGATGGTGACACAAAAAATGCGAGAAGCAAAACTTCAGAAGGAGCGCGCGGCCGCGTTGGACATCGGCTTGCGGCTGGAATATTCCGACGAGGCCAAAAGCCTCAAGCGCGTCGAGGTGGAAAACCCGCAAGCGAAAATTCTCGCGGTGGACGACGAAGGCATCGTGCTCGATAGCTTCCGCAAAATATTAGTGCTGGCGGGCTATGCGGTGGACACGGTGGAAACCGGCGTCGAAGCCATCGGGCTGGTGCAAAAAAACGAGTATGACTTTGTTTTCACCGATCTCAAAATGCCGGACATGGACGGACTGGACGTAACCAAAGCCGTCAAACATTTTCGTCCCGACGTGGATGTGATCATGATCACCGGCTACGCCACGATCGAGTCGGCGGTGGACGCCATGAAATTTGGCGCGCTCGACTACGTGCAAAAACCTTTCACTGAGGATGAACTGGTGGAGTTCGTCAACAAGTCGCTGATCCGCCGCCACGCCAAATTGGAAAAACTGCTGCGGCCGAAAGTGCATCTGGTTACACCTTCTTCCGGCGAAGAGGCTTCTGAGCATGTGTTCAACGTACCGGCGGGACTCTTCATTTCGCCGGAACACGCGTGGGTGGGCATCGAGATGACCGGTGCGGTACGGGTCGGCATCGATGACTTTGCGCAGAAGATCGTTGGCCACATCGAAACCATCGAGCTGCCGAAAAAAGGCCGCCAAGTGAAAAAGGGCGAGCCGTTGTTCACCATCAAGCAAAATTCGCACAGCCTGACTTTCCCCTCGCCCATAAGCGGTGAAATCACCTCGATCAACACCGAGCTGCGCGATCACATCGAAGTGCTGAAAGTGAAGCCGTATGAAGTGGGCTGGGTGTGCTGCATCGAGGCCAGCAACTTGACCAAAGAGCTGCAGGGCTTGCGCATCGGTGCGGAAGCCGTGGCGTGGTACCAGGAAGAGATTGACAAATTCCGCGACATGGTGAAGCAACTTGATGAGAAAGAAGGTAACGGCCTGCCTGCGCAGGCAGGCAAAGTGCAAAACGGCCAGCTCGCAAAAATGGACGAGCGGGCGTGGGACGCGTTCTCGAAATCGTTCTTGCATGCGTGATTTAAAAATCAATGTCATTTCGAGCCTCGACGCTTTTCCGCAAAGCGGATCGGCTCTGCCGATTGTC
>DASWHH010000078.1:0-5714 GCA_036398295.1 bacterium | reverse complement strand
CAAGTCTGGTTTCGCGATCAAATGCTCGTACCATCCCCACCAGATCGTGCCCACTGAGAAAATCGCCAGCACCGTCAGCGGTATGGTCATCACTTTGGGTGACTCGTGCGCGTGATCGAATTTATGGTGATCGCGGGCCTCGCCGAAAAACGTCATGTAAACCAAACGGAACATATAGAAAGCAGTGATGCCGGCGGCAAAAAACATGACCACCGCGATGACCATGTGACTCGGATGCAGCATCCCGAACTCCAGCGCGGAGGCGAGAATGGCGTCTTTGCTCCAGAATCCCGATAGCGGCGGCACACCGGAAATGGCGAGCGTCGCGATGAGAAATGTCCAAAAAGTAACCGGCATTTTCTTTCTGAGGCCGCCCATCTCATTCATGTCCTGCGTGTGCACGGCATGAATGACACTGCCTGATCCGAGGAACAACAAGGCTTTGAAAAAGGCGTGGGTGGTGAGATGAAAGAGTCCGGCGGTGTAACCACCGGTGCCGAGACCGACCATCATAAAACCAAGCTGACTGATGGTGGAATAGGCCAGCACGCGCTTGATGTCGGTTTGCACGATGGCGATCGTCGCCGCCATGAACGCGGTGATGGTGCCGATGTAGGCGATGAATAGCAGCGCATCGGCGGTAAAGAAGACAAAGACTCGTCCGACAAGGTAAACACCAGCAGCCACCATCGTCGCCGCATGGATGAGAGCGCTGACGGGCGTGGGACCCTCCATGGCATCGGGCAGCCACACGTGCAGTGGGAATTGCGCGGACTTGCCGATGGCGCCGCCAAAAAGTAACATGCCGGTTGCCGTCAACAGTCCGCCAGCAAGTTTGCCGTCGGCAACTCCTTGAAAAACGTCATCGAATTTGAATACACCGAGAGTTGCAAATAAGAGCATAATACCGACAAACATGCAGATATCGCCGATGCGATTGGTGATAAACGCCTTTTTGCCGGCATCGGCGGCGGAATCTTTTTCAAACCAGAATCCGATAAGCAGATACGACGAAAGTCCCACCAATTCCCAGAAAACGTAAATACCCAAAAAGTTGTCCACGAGGATCAAGCCGAGCATCGAGAAAGAAAACAGCGCAAGATAAGCGAAGTAGCGGCTGTAGCGCGGGTCGCCGTGCATGTAGCCGATGGAGTAAAGATGAATCAAAGCGCTGATCAGAGTGACCACAATCAGCATGACAGCGGTGAGATTATCGATATGAATTCCGAAAGAAACAACCACCGGCCCGAAGTTGATCCATTCCCAACTGGACTGAATTTTAAAATTGGGATCGTACGCCGCGAGGGATTCCAAGAAAATCGGCACTGCAAACAGGAACGCCGCGAACATCGCGCCGGTCGGCAGCCACGCACCCTGTTTGGGCAGTCGCTTGCCTACGAAGATTTGAATGGCAAAGGCGATGAACGGGAGGAGTAGAATGATGATGGCGTTGGTTATCATATTTCAATTCTAATAGTTCGAGTAAGACTAAACGTTTACTAAACCTTGAAGGTCTAGTAAACGTGGCTGTGAGCTACCGCGCCAACGAGTCGGCTTCATCAAGATTGATCGATTTGATCCGTTCGTATAAATTCAACACGATCGCCAGCGCCACGGCTGCCGAGGCCGCCGCGGTGACAATAACGAATACCGCGAACAGCTGGCCGTCGAGATCGGTGTCCACGAACCGCGCGAAGGCAATGAAGTTGATGTTCGCCGCGTTCAAAATCAATTCGATGCCCATGAGCACCGTGACCGCGTTTTTCTTTGTGACCACGCAGAGCAATCCCAACGAGAACAGCACCGCACTCAAAGCCAAATAGTGAGTCAAACCAATCGAACTCATCCCCTCTCCTTCCTCGCAATAAAAGCCGCGCCAATCAGCGCGGCCAGTAGCAGCACCGAAACGATTTCAAATGGAATCAGATAGTCGGTCATGAAATGTGTGCCCATCTTAGCGGAGGTTGGATTGAATTCAGCGGGAGCATACGAAGCCCACGGGGTTTTGTAAATCATGCGCAATAAAATAGCTAAAACCCCGCTCACCACCACCAACGCTGGCAGGAACTGCAGGGTGCCAGTCCGCATCTCGACGTTGGTGACGCGCTGCGAAAGCATGACGCCGAAAATCAACAGGATCAAAATTCCGCCGACATAAACCAGAATCTGCACCACCGCCACAAAATCGGCAGCGAGCAAAACATAGATTCCGGCCACGCCAAAAAATGTAAACAGCAGCCCGACGGCTGAATAGATGACGTTCCTGGAAAAAACTAAAACCAGCGCAGAAAGAATAGTCAAGCCGGCCAGAGCATAAAAAATGAGATCGAAGAAATTCATAGGCCTATAGCACCATGTAAATTCCGACGCCGACGATGGCCACAAATGCAAACGGCAGCAGGACTTTCCAGCAAGTGTACATGAGTTGATCGACGCGCACGCGTGGCAAGGTCCAGCGGAGCCAGATTTGCACAAAAATCAGAGCAGCAGCTTTCAGAAAAATCCAAAAAACTTGAAAAGGACCCGAGCTCATAAAATTGCCGAATGGACTCGCCCAGCCACCGAGGAACAGAGTCGCCCCAATGACGGCGACCAAAAACATGTTGGCATATTCGGCGAGAAAGAACATCGCCCACTTCATGCCGCTGTATTCCGTGTGAAATCCGGCCACGATTTCGGACTCTGCTTCAGGAATGTCGAATGGTGCACGGTTTACCTCAGCCAGCGAGGCGACGAAGTAAATCAAAAACGCTATGAAGTTGAAAGGGAAAAACCGCCACAACAGCCACTTGTGAATCCCCCCCACCTGCGCAGTAACGATCTCACCCAAATTCATGCTGCCAACAGTCATAATCACTGCGAGCACCGCCAGCGTCGCCGGGACTTCAAAGCTGACGATTTGCGCCGCGGAGCGCATCGCCCCCAGCAGCGACCATTTGTTGTTGGACGCCCAACCCGCCAAAATAATTCCCACGACAACAAAAGAGGATATGGCGATAACGTATAAAACGCCGACGTTCAAATTACTTATGATGATGTTTTTGCCGAAAGGCAGTACGGCAAACGCCGCGAGCGTGGCTGCGAATACAATAACGGGCGCAAGCAGATGCAGTTTTTTGTCCGCCAGCGCCGGCACGATGTCTTCCTTCAACAAGAGCTTGATGGCGTCCGCAAAGGTTTGCACCACACCGTGCCAGCCAACGTACATCGGCCCGAGGCGATTTTGCATGTGCGCGGAAACTTTGCGCTCGGCATAAACACCCACCAGCGCCAGCACCGCGGCCAAAACGGTCAAGACCACAGCGCTCACCACCATGGAAAGAATTGTTAAGGATGTGACGGAGAGGAGTGACTGACTACTGGCTAATTCAGTGATGAATTCTTGCATCCGCGCTTCGGTCTTCCTTTCCCCTCAGTCTATGAGGCCAGTTCTTCGGAAAGCACTTTTTGCGATGGGTAAGTAATTTTGGTATCCGGAACGGCTTGAGGTTTATCCCACTCCAGATCTCCTTTCGCCCACACGTACGCCAGTCCAACCAGCAAAATGAAAACGAAGATCATCATTTCCACAAACGCGAAAGTTCCTAAGTTTTTGAACACCACTGCCCATGGAAACAAAAACACGATTTCGACTTCAAAAATCAGGAACACCAGGGCAACGACATAAAAACGAATATTGAATTGAATCCAGGATTGACCAACGGGAAGCTCGCCGCACTCGTACGTGCTGACTTTACCGGGATGGGGATTGCGCGCTTGTACGATGCGTGAAAGGATGACGTTGCCCACAACAAACAAGGCGCCAAACAGCAGAAAGACCAGTATCGTGGCAAAGTCGAAAAGCATGCGATTCCTTTTGAACGAAATTGCGGTAAGACGACTGGTGAAAAATTCAAGGCGTAGTATAAGGAATTTTGGATTTGTAGTCAAGATATAAAAATAAAAAAACCTGGAAAATTTCCAGGTTTTTTTAAAAAATCAGGTTAAGTAATTTTAGGCCAGGTCGATACTTTATCCAGTAGATGTTCCTCCTTAACTGAATGCAGGTCTCGGCATTGTTTCTGATCCTTCTTCTTGCCTGGCCCCCGGATAGTGCCGAGACCTTATTTTTTCCAAGAAGTCTTTCCGCCCAACTTAAAATCAAAAATAATTGTAAACTGTTAATTAATTGACAATTAACAATTTTTCATTGAATCTTGAAACGGAATCCCCCGGCTAATCCAAAATACTGCCGGCTGGTCTGGTCGAAATAATTGTGCACTCGTCCCCGCACGGTGAATCCGGCGTACTGACTGGTGGGCACAAAGAAGCCAGTCCCGCCAAAAATGCCAAAATTTGAGGATGAAAAGCTGGACTCTACGTTATCTACTGAAACCGTTTGAATCTTAGGGCGGAAAATCCCGCCCCCGCCCTCGACAAAGAAATAGCCGCCGAAATACTTCTGAAATACAACCAGGCCTTCCAAAATGGACGAAGAATTGACCGACCCCACGCCTGTATCGTTGCCGCCAAAGAGCGCGTCACCCAAAAACGACTTGTTAATTTCAACCCCCAAATTAAGATCCCTGGTCACAGCGACCATGTAGCTTGCTCCCAAATTCAAACTCGGTGAATAGACATTCGAGAAATTGCCAGTTGGGAAAGTCGAGCCGATGTTGAAGCTGATCCACGGCCGTTTCAAGTCGTAGCGTCCGGAAAAATTGGTCGGTGGGACGAGGGTTGGAACATCGACGCTTTTGTGAACCGGCTCAGTAATGGGTTCGATATTTCCTTTTTTGGTGCGGTTCTCCGTGTAGTTCAGCGAAGGTGTGGTCTCGCTTTTAGGTAAACGCGGGACTGAACTCAGGGCGGATTTTGCGGTAGGAGTCGGTACAGCGCTGGGCGCTCGATCCGTAAACAACTGGTCACCTTTCTCAATCAGGCCGTTGGTATTGGGCGAGATCTGCTCGATGGCCGCGCGATTGGCGGTTGCGCGAATTACTTTGACTTGCGCAACCTCTTTCAAACCAGTCGCGGTTTCACGCCTCACATAGAATATCTGTCCCTCCTCTATGCCCTGGTTCACTCCCTGACTGATAATACCGTAACCACCATTCACTTTGATGATCACGCCGCTCTCAATTGCGTTAATTGCGCCGGCCCAAGCCATCATTAACAGAAAGGGGCAAAAGCTAATCTTTCTCATGATCTTCTCTCCGCAAGTAATTTTATGGAAGGCAAATAAGGACGTGAAATTGCGTTTCACAATACAAAGGTCATACCACAGATTAGTTGTGAGGATATATTTTATACAAACAAGATCTTATGAATTGTCACAAACTTTGAGGGAAGGGTAAAAACTGGCACAGAATTACAGAATTGGAATTCAGTTATGTAACCGGCGGGGATGAATCAGTGGAAATGTGAGTAAAGATTAAGGGGCACATACTGATGGTGCATGTGCCCCGAAATTGTTGGAGAGTTAGAAAAATCGCCCTGGCCCGGCGCCACCGCTCCATGCCAACGCACCCGCAACGGCTGAAATTACCACCATGACGATGATGACCACCACAAGGATGGCAACGGTATAGACCGGCCGCTTATCATCCGGCGTGCCCATCAGGATGGGTAGACCAAGGTAGAGCACATAAATACCATACAGGCTGCCAAGGAGGCCCAACACCGCGAGACTGGGGATGAGATTGAAGATGCCGGCAACAAATGCCGGGGTCATC
>DASWHH010000077.1:0-3691 GCA_036398295.1 bacterium | reverse complement strand
TGGCACGCCGTGGCGTCGCGCGTAATCCTGGGCCATCTTGGCGTCACGGCGCATCACCGCCACCAGTCGCGACCCGGCAATTTTGTTGAACGCCGGCCCGCTTTTGACCTCGGTGACATTGCCGCAGCCAATGATACCCCATCGGGTTTCTGCCATAGTTTTTAACTTGAAAGAATGGATGTGAATGGCATGGCGCAAAGAGCAGAGCGCACAGCGCAATGTCCGCCGCGCATGCGCCAAGCGCTCGGCCCTCTGCGCTTTGCTACTTTTTGATGTCCACCAACTCGACTTCAAAAATCAGTGTGCAGTTCGGTCCGATGGCGTCCCGGTAGCCGCCCTCGCCGTAAGCGAGCTCGGATGGAATACAAAATTTATATTTGCTGCCAACTTTCATGAGCTGCACGCCTTCACTCCAGCCTGGAATAACCTGGTTGAGTAGAAAGGTGGCCGGCTCCCCGCGTTTGTACGAGCTATCGAACTCCTTGCCGTCAAGAAATGTGCCGCGATAGTGCACCGAAACCCGATCGCCAGCTTTGGGCTGGGGCCCGCTTCCTTCCTGAACTACTTCGTACTGCAAACCGCTGGCCGTCGTCATGACACCGTCTTTGTTTTTGTTTTGCTCCATGAACGCGACGCCTTCCGCGCGATTTTTCTCTGCCATTTCAGACGCCTTTTTTTGATGTTCCTCTTGCCGGCGGACGCTGAAGGCTTCCATTACCTTGTCCGCCTCTTCTGCGGTCAACAGCGGCTGGCTCCCGGCAAGGGTGTCGCGCAAACCCTGGATGAAAGCAGCCAAATCAATCTCGGTTTCCATTTGCTTCAATGAACTGCCGACATTCTGGCCGAGAACATAACTGACTTTTTCCAGGTCGGTCTTGAGTTCAGTTTTCTTTTGTCCCTGAGCACACGCGCCAAACCAAACTAACCCTGCGGTCAATAAAACTGAAATCACTTTTTTCATCCACATTCTCCTTAGGTAGTAAATTAGGAAACAAAGTAAGTATTTTGGCGGCAATATTCAAAAAGAATTATTGATTTTTTGGGGTGCCTTTCTTACACTCAATGGTCATTTCGCAAGTCGAGGTAAAATAAAAAGGAGTTGGGATATGTATAAACGGATCGGTTTTACAGTCCTCACGTTGGCGTTAGTCGTCGCGATCAATGTGTCGTATGGCCAGGTCGAGCGGGTTGAAAAGGGCAACCTCGTCATCGAGGGGGTTCCCGAAATCCCGCCGCAGATAGTCGAGCGCATGCAACAGTATCAAAATACCCGCTCGGCGTCACTGCAGGATTGGCTACCGAACGGCGAGGGTATTTTGATTTCAACGCGTTTTGCCGAAACCAATCAACTGCATTGGGTGAAAACACCGGGTGGCGCGCGCCAACAGCTTACCTTTTTTAGCGAACCGGTAGGCGGCGCAGCCATAAATCCGGATCCATCTCGTGCCGGATTTATTTACAGCAAAGATGTGGGCGGTTCGGAAAACTACCAGTTGTACCATTTCAATCTCACCGACGGCAATTACCAATTGCTGACCGACGGCAAGTCCCGCAATGGCGGCGGAGCCTGGTCCAACAAGGGCGACCGCTTTGCTTTCACCTCCACAAAACGCAACGGCCGCGACTACGATATTTACATCGGCGACGTTGCCAATCCTGAAAAAGCTCAGGCGGTGTTGGAGAAGACCGGCACCTGGGGCGTGAACGACTGGTCGCCCGATGATTCCAGGCTTCTGGTCATGAATTACGTTTCCATCAATGAATCTTATGTTTACACCTTAGATTTGACGTCGAAGCAACTCACCCAAATCAATCCTTTAAAAGAAAAAATCGGTTACGGCGGAGCCGACTTCGCGAAGAATGGCAAGGGCATCTACTTTACCTCCGATGAAAAGAGCGAATTCCAGCAGCTGAGATACTATGATCTCGCGACCAAGAAAATTACCACGCTCACCAGCGACATCCACTGGGATGTGGACGGATTCGAATTGTCGGATAACGGGCAATTTCTGGCTTATATAATAAATGAAGACGGCATCGCCAGATTGCAGCTGCGTGATCTGCAAAACGGGAAAAGTGTGGAGTTGCCTGAGCTCCCGCTGGGCCTGGTGTATGGCCTGGAATTCAGCCCGGACAGCCGGCGGCTGGGTATGGTGGTGAACACGCCGCAAACCCCCGGCGATGTCTACGTTCTGGAAATCGCTTCCGGCGAACTGGTGCGCTGGACTTACAGCGAAGTCGGCGGCCTGCGCACGGAGAATTTTGTGACGCCGGAACTTATCCACTATGAGACTTTCGATCAAGTGGACGGGAAGGCGCGCATGATCCCGGCCTTTTTGTATAAACCCAAAAATCATGGCGACCGGCCGCTGCCGGTGCTGATCTCCATTCATGGTGGACCCGAGGGCCAGTACCAGCCCTATTTTAGCTGGAGCGTTCAGTATTTTGTGAACGAATTGGGCATCGCGCTGATAGCGCCCAACGTGCGCGGGTCGTCGGGTTATGGTAAATCCTACCTGTTGTTGGACAACGGCGTCAAGCGCGAAGAATCGGTGAAAGATATCGGCAAGCTGCTGGACTGGATCGTCCAACAGCCCGGACTCGATGCCAATCGCGTCGCGGTCGTCGGTGGATCATACGGCGGCTACATGGTCCTGGCATCCATGAGCCATTTCAACGATCGCCTGCGCTGCGGCATCGATATCGTCGGCATCAGCAATTTTGTGACCTTTTTGGAAAACACCAGCGAGTACCGCCGTGATTTACGCCGCGCCGAGTATGGCGATGAGCGCGATCAGAAGATGCGGGAATTTCTGCAAAAAATCTCGCCCACCACCAATGCCCACAAAATAACCAAACCGATGTTAGTAGCCCAGGGGCAGAATGATCCGCGAGTCCCGGTCACCGAGAGCGAGCAGATGGTAGGGGTGATTCGCAAAAATGGTGGCAGCTTGTGGTACATCCTCGCCAAGGACGAGGGCCACGGTTTCCAAAAAAAGAGCAACAGCGACTATTATTACAACGCTGTGGCGTTATTCCTACAGACCTTTTTGTTGGGCGACGAAACCAGCATGCGGTGATGGTGGTTCGTATGTTCGACATTCGAGATTCCTTGTTCGATATCCTATATTCGCAGCAAGAAAAAACTGAATATCCAATATCGAACAAGGAATGACGAATAATGAAGTTGTTCCACTCACGGCAAGCCTCCCTGTCAAAAGAGGGACTGCATGACCCCGAGAGGTCGGAGTGTTGATGCCATGTGACATATCGGCATGAGTCCAGTTTGATAATCATGGGAAGACTCGAAGCTATCTGGATCAAACGATCTCATGGTGGAACCATGGATCCCAGTCAGCGTTCGACGCTGATTGCCGGCAAGGGCCTGGTTGGCAATGCCGACCAGGGCAGCAGACGTCAGGTGACCATCATCGAAAAAGAACGATGGGCGCAGTTCATGGAACAACTTGGCGCCAATCTCGACCCCTCTACTCGTCGTGCGAATTTGCTGATCAGCGGAATTTCCCTGGTCAATTCACGAGGACGCATTTTGCAGATTGGAAATTGTCGGCTGCGCATCTTTGGTGAGACGAAACCCTGCGAACTCATGGACGCATTTCTGCCGGGCTTGAAAGCCGCGATGTACAATGACTGGGGCGGTGGAGCATGTGCGGAAATTCTCGATGATGGC
>DASWHH010000076.1:0-7424 GCA_036398295.1 bacterium | reverse complement strand
TCTAATCAGCTCGATCATTTGCGGATCGAAATTGGCCGTAACTCGAAAGTTGCGGAACGATACAATCACTTTACCAAAATCAAACAGTCCTTTGCCTTTGTCGTCAAGAATATCCATCAATCGATAATAGATCTTGTCGCCGCTCTGGATGGTCTGCGGCAGATCCTTGAAAATGACCGGCGGATCATCGGTGTTTTTGTAAAGGTTTAGCGCAGCATAATATTCATAACAAGCTTTTTCGAAATATTGTGGATTGAGCGGTGCCTTTTCCAGAAACATCAAGGCCTTGAAAATGAGCGTGCGCGCAGCGATGTCGCGCGGCGTCTGCATCTTTTTTTCGGACAAGCCCAGGGTTTCGTAGATTTCCATAACCTGATTGATGTACACACTCAGCAAATCTTCGAAGGCCCGTAGCTCACGGATGCGCGATTTGTCCTCGTAATAAAGTTTCTGGTATTCCAGGTAAGTGTTCACAATGTCGTTTTCGTGCTGCTGCATGCGATTGACCAGCAGGTTTTGATCTTGTTGCGAGTGAGCCACGCTGGCAAGACCCATGACAATAGCAAAAAGAGAAAGCAATCGTGGCACCGACTTCATTTATGGTCTCCGAATTGCGAAACACCATTGGTCATGCGAAAACAATCGATCATTTGAAAATTCTTGGCACGGCTGTCCAGCAGATCCGCGAGCCGAGTATAGAGTTTTTTCCCCACCCAGACTTCGTGGGGAAGCTTCGAGCTCAGGAGCGGTTCCTCTAATTTGTTTTGTGCCAAATAGAGCGCCTTCTTATAGTCCTCACAGGCCTTGGCATAGTTGGCGGAATTTTTATGCGCTCGTTCCAGATAGGTCAACGCGCGAAAGAGCAAACAACGGGCAGCAATGTTCTGCTGCGATTCCAGGGTGGTGCCCTTCATACGCCAGAAGGTGTCATACAGATTGAGCACCTCATCCACATAAACGGTGATCAGCGCTTCAAATGCTAACAGCTCATTACCGCGGCGATTGGGATCTTGGTACAAAAATTTCTGTAGTTCATTGTAAATGCGCACCACGTCGCGCTCCCGCGCCACCATCTGTTCTTCTAATTTCATTTCGATAGCCTGTGCGCTCGCTTGATTGCTGTTCCCCCAGATTAATATCAAAACCATGGCGTAGAAGAATTTCATTTCAAGCGCCTTCTTTTGAAGTCAGGTTACGCGCGTTCTCCGCGATGCACTTGAGAATCGGCCGCAACCAGTGCAATACAGGCTGCAATCCGAAACGCTCGGCAATCTGCCGATAAACCCTTGCAAACGGCAACAATTCTGAAGCCGAACCGGGTTCGAGATGCCCGCAGAGATTACCCTGATCGAGGGCGTTGGCTTCCAGAACCGCTTTCCAGGCTTTGTCCACCATGTCCACGGCAAATTCTTTGTCGCCGACTTCATAGCCAATTTCCGAAAGTCGTAAATAGAGGTCTTCATAGCCATCCCACTGAAATTTTTGGCGCCTTCCAAAACCGTCTGGCACCAGTAACTCCTCACCGACCCTTTTTGCACGTGCATAAGCGTTCATGCGGTTGGTAGAATCCGCAAAGCTGAAGTAATAGTGGACTAAACGGAAAATCGAATTGCCATAGACATTCCTGATCTCGGTGGCGAGAGAGAGCGGGATGTCTGCGCCGCGATCGACCAGAATTTTGTACGCCTGTTGAGCCTTCTCGCGCGCATACTGGAGATCGGCTTCCGGTTGATTGTTAATCCCTTCCTTCTCCATGAACAACGCGACTTTAGTCAGCTCCTTCAACATCTCTGCCTGCCGCTCCGTACTTTTGGCGTGCTTGTAAGCCAATTCCAAATGACGACGCGTCGTGCGATAGTTGTAGTCATCGGGATAGCTATTCAAATCCTTTTGCGCACTGAAGCCGCGGGCGCGCCACTCGTTGCCGCGCAGGTTGAACTCATCCTCCACCGCACGCTTGCGATAGACTCGGAAAAACAGGCTGTCCTGACTGACAAGGTAACCCTTTTCTGCGAGGTCACAGGCCAGGCGCACCATAAAGCTATTGAAAATGCCGTTGGTGACGGCGCTATCGGCCGGAGTGATGGTCAGCTCCACCGACTGGTTGATGAAAGTTTTGATTTTCTCGATCAACTCCTGGGAGACTGTCCATTCGTCCTTGGCATAGAGTCCCAGGATGCCCTGCCAGGCGTTCACCAGTCCGTCGAGGTAGGTGCCATCCTGCAGCTCGATGGCGCGCAAAGATTCCATATAGCCAAAATTAAAAGCAATTTCCGGATCACCAAACAATTCGTAGCTTTTCTTCAACGATAGGATGGCGGCATCGAGTGTGACAATGCTGCGATCCTTCAAATACAAATTGTATTCAGCAAATCCCTTGAGCCGATATACATTTTTCATCACGTCGGTGAACCTGCACTCGACATCGGGCACGCTCTCGGCGCAACGCACGATGATTTGCCGACTTAAATCCACGGTCCGGGTGTAATCCTGATTGCGATAACCCTGCTGGATTTCTTCATAAAGGCTGCTGACCGGTTGTGATAGAGCTCCCCCAACGTTAATAAATCCCATCATTAGGAAAAGACAAATTTTCTTCATGTTAAATTGGCTCCGCTAACTTCCCAGGGTTATTTTGATCAAACCATCGAGAGCTCGTCGCAGCTCTTGCACCGAAGTATGCTTGCTGTTGCCGATAATTTTTATCCAAACGTTGCCGGCGTTCTCCCAATGAATTTCCTGCCGTGTGCCGTCCGGAAAAGTCAAATGCATGAGAAAGCCCCCTCTTACCCTTTTGATCTCATCCGGTACTGAGCCGTACCGTCCTTTATTCAAGCGATCCAGCTCCGCATTAATTTTGTTCCAGAGCTTGTAGTCCTCGGTTCCGAAGGTCGAGGAAGCGAAGGAAATGATCCGTTCCGGAACATCCGAAATTCCCAGTTTAGGTTCGGACCTCTTTTCAACCGCAGGTTCGTTCTTACCGAATGCAACCGGCTTGGTTTGCAATTCCAACCCGATATTATCATCGTTGACCCGGGGTGAGGTACTTTTAGTCTTGCCAATATCCAACCCACCTCCGTCGCCATCGCCATAAAATTTGTTGTTCTTGAGGTTGATGTTTCCCTCGTAATCCGTGCGCGTCGTTCTAAAATCCAGATCAGACGATGTTACGGCACCAAGTTGAGAAGAGGTAATCAACAGCTTTCCCAGGTCATTTGAGTTGAGCGTTAGCTGCATATCGTCTTCCGTTTTTTCCAGCAGATCCTCAATTTCTTCTGCAAGGGCGCTTTCTTCGCTGGTCTCTTCCTCGGGCGGGATTTCGACAACCTCTTCCATCTTGAATTTCGGCCGATCTTCAATTAACGGCGGAATGTCGATGATATCAATTGACTCGAATTTGATTTGATCCGCACGCACCAGCAATTTCTCAAAGCGGACGCTCGACAGCAACCGGATGGCAAGGATGGCGCCCGTCAAGCTAATGATCAAAGCCAATTCAAGGCTGCGTTGATAACGTCTTTTCACCAGCCCCAGGTGCGTCTGATCCGAGCTTCTGGCCAACACGAATCGGTCTGATTTCGCTTTAGTTCTGAACACGTGCCTTGATGATTATCCTGCGCGATCGGTTAGTAATTCGAGTCGAACATCGGTGCGTTTTGATATGCTATACACAAATCCCGTGCCAGTTTTCCCTGGGCCTTGATTCTGAAACGTTCGCCTGATTACCTTAGACTTAATCCAGGCAGGAGAAACACTTTCTGAAGACTCTTGTACCACAATGGAACAGTCAGCAAACACCCTAAAACAACATTAGCGCTACTGGAGTTTCTCGCTGGCTAAATCGGGAAGATAGAGCGGTTTCTTGTGTCCGAAACGAAGCAAGACACATTGCAGGACCGATTCCGGCGCCTGATACTGCAAATTAACAAACAAACTGCTGGCGCGATGAAACATGCTGGTGTCCAATCGCAGGCCAAACAATCTCTCTTCACCGAACTTCAGAATCGTCGAACCGAATTTGGGAATTTTCGCGATGTAAATTCCCTTGCCGATGTAAATGGCCGGAATCTCGCCCAGGGCTGGATCTTTTTCCGAAAACAGCGTCATGAAATCTCCGAACACCAAATCGCGAATATCAGTTGGGTGAAAAGTCGGTTTTTGCGTGCTTGCAATCAACTCATTGACTTCATGGAAATCCCCCTTGCCAGCTGATTCAAGAATTTTTTCCGCCAATTCCATAACGTGAATGAATTCCGAAGGATTCTCCTGTGGCATCGGGGCGTTTTTGAAGTCTTCCTGATAAGCATAGCGCGTGATCACCCGCGCCCACACCGCTCGACTGGACTCGAAAGTCGGCACCATTTCCAGGTCCAAAATCTTAACCTCGTAGCGTGCTTGCTGGACTTGCTCATTTTTGACGAGGCTGACGTACAGGGTGTAATCCCGGGTCAAGTTATCGGGTCGCGGCGGATGGGATCGCAACAGGCCCAACACGTTATCGCGGGCGGTAACGCGTCGGTTGCGTAACGACTGATCAACGGCACGAAATACGGCACGGATGGAATTCTCCTCAATGTCGTCATCTTCGTATGCGCAACCAAAGGTCTGGATGTAGTCATTGTTGATGTAAGTCTGTTCCAAAGGCGTTTTTAGCACTGTCTCCATCAATCCCAGCAAAGTAGAGTCGTCGTCTTTAGACCAACATTTCTCTTTGAATTTTTTGGCGGTTTGCTGAGTGGTTGGTCCTGCCGGTAAAGCGGCAGCGTACAGTTGGGTAATAAAAAGGAGGGCACAGACTGCCACAGCATTCATTCGCAGTTTTCCCCTATTTAATAGTGAATAGTTATTTCCGTCCTCAATTTACCAAATTAGCCATAAGACAGGCTTTATGCGTAAAAATATTTTCTCAAAAATTATTATCCTTAAGTTAGATTTTTTTTCAGCAATCTCTAACTTTTTCAGCTATACAATAGACAATTGTCAGGAATTCCTTCCGTTGGGGGAAACCTACACATCTACCAAGGCTTTTGTTAGCACCAAAAACCGATTCACGCCCCAGATGTGAGATGTCTTAACAATAAATTTTTCTTTAAGCCTAAGGGAGACCCGCATCAACATGAACGTTGAAATCGGCAACAAGTACCAGGTTCTTCATGAGATCAAACGCGGCGGATTCGGCATCATTTATAAAGGAATGGACCGGCATCTCGACAAATTAGTGGCCATCAAGGCAATCGACCCGAAGTTCCTGGGCGAAGCCCGCTACCTTGATATGTTCCAGCGTGAGGCCACCAGCATTGCGCAGCTTAACCACCACAACATTGTGCAGGTCTATGATATCAAGCGCGACAGCTGGAATCACATGTATATCATCATGGAATATGTTGATGGGCCGGACCTGATGACGTTGCTGCGTGCCAGTCGTCGCAAAAATATCACGATGCCCCGGCACCTCGGTGTTCACATTGTCGCCGAGGTCTGCAGCGCTCTCGACTACGCTCACAATCGCCGGGACAGTGTTCGCGGCGAGCCGATGAACATCATCCATCAGGATATTTCGCCGGTCAATATCATGCTCGCGCGTGCCGGCGAAGTCAAGATCATCGACTTTGGAATGGCGAATCTTCGCCGCGATCAGAGCAAAATTGGTAGTGAAGTCTTTGTGCAGGGCAATATTCACTACCTGGCGCCCGAGCAAGTGAACGGCTCGACAGCCGTTGATCGGCGATGCGATATTTTTGCTGCCGGCTTAATCCTGTTCGAGATTCTCACCGGTGAACGTCTGATCAAATCTTCGCAGCCTCGTGAAATCATCGAATCGCTGGTCAGCGGCAACTGGGATGTGATCAGATTCAATTCCGAAAAAATTCCTGAGAAGTTGCGCGATCCCATCCGCCAGGCCCTGGAACACGACCCTCGAAATCGCTATCCCAATGCGAATTCTTTTTATAAAGACCTGACGCACTACCTTCTGCTCGCTTCACCGGCGGCCGATTTTCAAACCGAGATTTCTCAATTCATCAGGCGCGTGGAAAGCGCAGAAATAGCCGATGCGGAAACGGTTGTGTTGGAAGCAGGACGAACCGTAAACCTGGCGATGGCCAAACCAACGACCGTTGACGAGGCTTTCGGCCTCGAGAATCCTGTTCCCGACGGCGGTCCGGATGTGCACGTATCGCCAGACAGCCGTCAACCTGGCAATAATGTCGGTGACCATTCTTATCCCCTGCAATCCGGCGAGGCCTTACGCTTGAATGTGCTGCAATCAGCCCCACGGTCGGATACACATTCATCCCGGTATTACACCATAGTAGATGAAACAGACGAGGACGCTCAAAGAACCATCATTGACGTCGTGCGACTTTCGGCGCGCACGCACAAAAAAGCCGTTACCCTGGGGGTATTGGCGCTGCTGTTGCTTGCACTCCTTTTTGTGGCGGCCGACACCTTCGTGCACTTCACGAAAGTCGGAACCGGCATATATGATTTCCTTTTTCCCCCTGCCATTAAGATTGTCTCCGTTCCCGATGGCGCGCAAGTCTATCTCGATGACGCGCTTTTGAGCCAAACCACCCCCCTAAGCCTCGACCAAATATCACCCGGGGTACACAAGCTAATGCTCACGCTGCCAAAATTTGAGCCTATGGCAAAATCGATCAACGTGCCCCGCTCAGGCGTCATTCACGTCGCTGGTGAGGCCCGACGTCACGCCAGCCAACCGTACATTTTTCGTTTCAAGAATCATTTTGAATTCAGCTCCGCGCCACCCGGCGCAGAGATTATTCTCGATGGTACCCGGACGTCCCAAAAGACGCCGGCAACCGTCTTTTGGGATGTCTCAGAAAAACCGTTGGACATCTCCCTGGAACTGCCTGGCCTGCCGGCTCTGTCCGGACTGCGCATCAACACCCTTGAAGGTAAAGAATACATCGAAGATCGCCGTTTTTGGAGCGTTACGCGCATCGTTCCCGGAAAAGCACAATTCAATATCAGCGGGACTTTTTACAAAGCCATCACCATCCGCTCCAACCCCGAACGCGCCGATATCTATCTCAACGGCAGCCAAAAACCAGTCGGTGTGACGGGCTTGAATGGCGAACTGCTTCTCAAGATTGGCAACCACCGGATTACTCTCACCAAGAGCGAATACAGGCCAAGAACTTTTGACTTGACGGTGAACACCTCTACCCCCACGACCATCCATCACGAGCTGATGCGACCTGTGAAAATCTTTGCGCAAGACGCCGGTGCCGATGACGCGACGGATCTCGGCGCCGAATTGGTTGAGTTATCCGCTGGGGGCAAAACCGTTGCATACAACGTTGCCACGCCGGCCCTGGTAGAACTGGCGCCAAAAACCTACACCGCTAAACTGCGAAAACCCGGCTACCCCGAAACGTTTGTTGAAATACCGCCGAGCGAAA
>DASWHH010000075.1:0-3384 GCA_036398295.1 bacterium | reverse complement strand
GCTGGCATAACCGATGTAGGAAACCACGAGCGTTGTGCCGGCGGTCGGAATGGTGAGCCGAAAATTGCCATCCGCGTCCGAGGCGGTGCCGCGCGTGGTGCCTTTAATCAAGATGTTGGCATTGGGGAGCGGTGCTCCGGTTTCACGGGCCGTGACTTTGCCGGTGATTTCCCGTTCCTGGCCTTGAGCGTTAGTCGCGACAACGATCACGCAAAAGGCCAAAATCGAGGCGGTTAGTAGTTTGTGCATTTGTCCCTCCTTAATTGTGTTAGTATAAAGGCGAATAGATGGAGCCGCAGTCCATAAAACAAAACAACCCACATTTGATTGCAAACGTGGGTTGTTGAGATTCAAAAAGCGTGTGTTCAACGGGCGTTCATAACCCACCTCGGCTTCGACAATGCAGCATAGCGCAAAGCATATCCAACACTCGGAATTCGGCCGAAAATCTGCGGGGGTTCTCTAAAAGTCTATTCATTTTGAAAGATTGAATGTATCACATCATGCTATTGAAAGCGATTGCGAAATATACATAAAGACAGGAAAGGTGTCAAGTATTTTTTGGCGGACAGAAAGTGCGGTGGCACATGGAAAGGGACTCGGGTCCTTTCGCCCGGCCTTTTATGCCGCTCGGGTTAATCTCATAAAATGCCCATTGTCTTCTCGAACGATGGTGGAAGGGGTGATTCAATTGTCTTGCGCTGACCCGAGTACAGCCGAAATTCGATTCGCAATGCGTGTAACATCAGCCGCGGAAATTGGCCCTGCACTTTCTTGTCGCCGTAGCGGAGGTCGCCGACAATTGGGTGGCCTGTGCTGTAAAAGTGCACGCGAATCTGGTGTCGTCTCCCGGTGATGGGCAGAGCGTGAATCAGCGTAAATTTGTCCCATCTTTTCACGACTTCAAAATTCGTGACGCTTTCTTTGCCGCGCGACGGATCCACGCCCATGCGTCCTGAGCCAAACTCACGGATAGGTTGGTCGAAGATCCCATGATCATCATCAATGCTGCCGTGCACGAGCGCCGCATAGGTTTTCTTCACTTCCCTGTTTGAAAACTGATCATTCAAAAACTGGTGCGCTTCCGCGTGTTTCGCAAATAGAATCACGCCGCTGGCCTCTTTGTCCAATCGATGAACGATGTAGAGCCTTTGTTGAAATTGGGCTGTAAGCAGTTTGTGAAGATTTTCTGCTTCCAACCTGCGTTCTGTAATCGACGCCAGCCCTTCGGGTTTGTTGACGGCGAGGAGGGCGTCGTCTTCATAGAGGATGGTGAACATTGTTCCAGGGTAGGGGCGAACTGCTATTCGCCCCTATGGACAGGCGTTCAATTCTTTTCGCTCATGGCCGCATCCGCCGGCCTTTCAAATATATCCCGCGAAAACCCATTGTTGAATTTGATGTTCTCCGAAATTTCGTCAACCCAAACGTCTTGTTTGATGTTGCCCTCCCAATCGGCTGGGGCGAATTTTTTTCGGGTTGGCAGCTTCAACCCCGCGACCTCTTCGTATTCCACTTTCATCAACAACGGGTCGGAGACGCCGAAGTCCAGCACCGTGAATAGAAACTGGTCGACTAAATGCGTTTGGGGATTGATGTAGAGAACGTAGGTGTCCTGCACATCCCCAATGCCTGGTTCAAAGGAAATCTCCACAACATCATAATCGATACCGCTGACGGTGCGGGTACCTTTGTAGGTGTAGGTCATTCCAGGATCGAGTAGCTTGTACATCATGGCGAACCAATAGTAAGAGGTTTTGCGGGTGAAGTCGATCAATTTGTACGCCTGCGGATCGGTTATGAGTTGGCCGTTAAGCGTCGCCCAGCTTTCTTTACCGTTGTAGCCGGAGATGATTTCTCCTTCAAGCTGAGGAAAGGCATATTTCTCACGCACGGTGTATTGGCCCCACGAGAGCTCGCCATCGAAAACATAGCGTTCGATGGAAACGTCCCTTTTACCGTCCGAGTGGTCGAGATAGGTGTACTGGTATTCGACATCCTTGAGCGCATAAAATTTGTCTTTGCCCCCGACGGCCTGGACAACACCTTCAATGAGCGCCCGCGGGTTCTCGCTTTTCGATGGCTCTTGGGTGCAGCTCGACAGGACACTAAGAAAGAGACCGAGGGCGATAGTGAATTTTAAAACTCGCATCCGCAACTCCTTTATTGAAATGATTGGGTAATTGCATACTATAACTGCAAGTGGATTGGTTTTCTTCCCCGATGCCAGTGCGTTAATTCAAGTAACTGGCAGATGCTTCTGATTGTCTCAAGAGAGACTGACCAGGGGGTAACAACGAGGAATTAATGGTATTTCTGCCAATAGTAGCAGATTACCTGGTTTTATTCTGTGCATCCTGTAAATCCCGTCTGAGCCTGTTAACGCTACCGATTATTTTGCCCCCTCCGACTGATTTTGCGTCTTGATGACCGTCATCGCCGTGGCAATCATCCCGGAGATGTCCGCCAGATTAGCAGGAATGATGAGCGAGTTATTGGCCTTGGCTAAGTTGCCAAATTCATTGATGTACTGTTCGGCGACGCGTAAATTCACCGCCTGCATGCCGTTTTTTTCGGTGATAGCCGAGGCGATTTCCCGAATACCTTTGGCGGTCGCCTGCGCTACCCGTTCGATTTCCTGGCCGCGGCCTTCGGCTTCGTTGATGCGTTTCATTTTTTCGCCCTCGGAGCGTGCAATCAACTCCTGTTTGTCACCCTCGGCGCGATTGATCTTTGCCTGCTTATCCCCCTCGGATTCGGCGATCATCGCTCGTTTTTCCCGTTCGGCGCGCATCTGCTTTTCCATGGCGTCTTTGATGCTTTGCGGCGGGCTGATATTTTTTACTTCATAGCGTGTTACTTTTACCCCCCATGGGTCCGAGGCCTTGTCGACTGCTTCCACAATGGCGGAGTTGATGGTCTCCCGCTCCTCGAAGGTTTTGTCTAACTCCAATTTGCCAATGACGCTGCGCATGGTGGTTTGCGCCAATTGCGTCGCCGCAAACTGGTAGTTGTTGATGCCGTATGACGCGCTCTTGGGGTCGATGACCTGCAAATAGAGAATGCCGTCCACTTCCACCGCGATGTTGTCTCTGGTGATGCAGATCTGCGGGGCCACATCAACCGCCTGCTCTTTCAGGGTCTGTTTGTACGAGACCTGATCGATAAATGGAATCAAAATGTGAAATCCAGCCTCCAACGTTTTACTGTACTTGCCGAGCCGCTCCACAATGAACGCCATCTTCTGGGGCACAATCCGAATGGTTTTCATGAAGGCAATCACGACGAATAGTGTGATGCCAATGAGAATGATTGTTCCTGGATTCATCCCGCTCCTCCTTTTTTGTTAACTATGGATCTCGCCAATTACACGCATGAAATCTT
>DASWHH010000074.1:0-2949 GCA_036398295.1 bacterium | reverse complement strand
AGCTTGCTCTCCTCCTCGTAGGCCAGACACAGGTACTTCATTAGTTTCCTCCGTTTGAGCTTGGTGGATGTTTGTGGACTGTTTTTGGGATTCGTCGATTACACATTTTCTATTTGCTTAATGTCACCCTACGAACTCCTGGCGTTTGCGGATGGCAATTATGCTGAAATCCTCTATTCATCATCGTTTGCGACCGCGCTGCCGTAGTATCGCATCGATGCTCCATTCACCCGCGCCATGCGCTGCGAAAAACAGGAAGAGGAAACAGAGCAGCACAGCGGGTACACCCTGATTCTGGATCGGCCATGTGGCATTGGGGGCATGAAACTGCCAATACGCGACCGCCATTTCACCGGAGAGAATAAAGGCAACCGGCCGGGTAAAGAGACCGAGCATGATGGCGATACCGCCAACGACCTCCAGCACAGCGCCAATTCCAATCTGGGATATGAGCGGCGCCGTGCCGCCGCCGGGCATCCCGCCAAACCAGCCAAACAGCTTCATGCCTCCAGCCTGAAAAAAAAGCAAACCCGCCACCACCCGCAGTAGCAACACGGTGATCTGTTCTGCACGCCCAATGCTCATAGTGTGATTCTCCTTCCTTTAGTCTATGCGTGTTTGATGATAATTTGGTTTAAGCCAATGCGCTGGGCATCTCAAGAAACTTGCCAAGGCCAACAGCCGCAGCCCTTACTGCTGCGCGCTCATCTTTACGAAGTTGTCTGAAAGGGTTCGTCAAAATTTCAACTTTTTTTTTGATGACCCTTTTCCATGTGCCCGCTATTTTACCTTCCAAAATGAGCACGGAGGTGAGAGCGTTGCCCATGGCAAGAAGCTGCTCGAGGTATCGTTCCCCGCCGAGCGCGCTCCGGTCTTTATACGCGATGGTGTATTCAAGCATTGGTGTTTTTTCAAGACTGATAGGTTAATGCCTCACTGGTTTCTTGCCATTCTTAAGGACTTGGCTTTGCGGCATTTTGTTCTTCATTCTCTTTGATTCTAAGTTTGACAATTTTTTTTACAAGGGTTGCAGGAAGCGGTTTGTCAGGTGTAAAATGAATCGTCATTCCAGAAGTCTCATATGACAGAAGCTCCTTTTTGAAAATCTTCATGATTGATTTGTTAACCACAATTAAGGAACAATGGCTTTCAAAGGCTGCAAAGTGAACAAGTGGACCCAGATATTTGTAGGTCGGAATCCGGTAACTGATCAATTCTTCGGCCTTTGGCGCCGCCGCTTTTATTGATTGTCGTACCTTCTCTAATGTGGTTCGCACGGCTTCCGGCAGGGCGCTGAGATAGTCATCGACACTTCTACCACTTTTGCCCAATGGGTGCCTGGTGAGGATTTTTTCTTCGACCATTTCTGTTTTTCTCCCATGGTTATTTATCCGGCCTTTTCATGCTTAAATAATGATCCCGCTGCTTTTTGTCAAGATGTTCAATTGCGTTGCGCAGGGCCACGCGCGGCATGGTGGCGGCATGTTTATCCAGGCAGCTTAACAGTCGCTGACGATCTTTATCGCCGGCAAATCGCAGCATCCATCCGGTGGCCTTATGGATTAAGTCTTCTTTGTCATCGAGCAACATTTCGGCGATTTTAAAAGCGTCTTCGACCTCGCCTTGCTTCATAAAATACGCCGTACTCACAATAGCGCTGCGGCGTTCCCAGGTATTTTTTGAGCGTGCTAACTTGTACAAAATATCGCGCGATTTATCGAACAGGTAGCCGCCAACGACATATATGGCGCTACGATCGACCAAATCCCAGTTGTTGATTCTGTCGTGACGCCTTATATAGAGATCAAACAGCTCTTTTCGGCGCTCCTCAGAAGTCTTTTTGCTGCGAGCTTGCCAGTCCATAATACTCACCGCGCCAACCCGTACCTCATGGATGGGGTTTTCGAGCAGTTTTTCAATTTCGCCTGGTGGCATGTCCATAAACTCTTTCGCCAGCGCGAAAACCTGCCCCATGCGCACACCCATAAATTCGTCGCCTGTGCCCGCGCCGAACTCAAAATAACGCCGGTACTTCTTAAGCTCTGCTGCCGAACGGTGAGACTTTAACTGTTTAATGAATTGCTCTGCGTTTATCGCTGTTTGGTTATTTTTTGTCATAGGACTCTCTTGCGATAAGCCCGCTGCTGGTTATTCTTGCTCATAGGCTTGTTGCAAAGTCTTTATGTCAATTTTCTTCATTTGAAGCATTGCGTTCATGACTCTATTCGCTTTCTTAGCATCCTTGTCCTGCATGAGCTTACCCAGAATAGTGGGAATGATCTGCCATGACAAGCCATACTTATCTTTGAGCCAGCCGCACATTTGGATTTCTCCGCCGGCGGAGAGCTTTTCCCAAAACTCATCCACTTCTTCCTGTGTATCGCAGTTCACGACAAACGAAATGGCCTCGGTGAATTTGAATCGAGGACCAGCGTTGAGTGCTATGAATTCATGCCCATTGAGTTCGAATACAGCGGTCATTACCGACCCCTTCGGTCCGGGTCCGGCGTCGCCATAGCGAGCAACGGTTTTAACCTTGGAATTCTTAAAAATCGATACGTAAAAATTCATTGCCTCTTCGGCCTGGTTATCAAACCACAAGAATGGGGTGATCTTTTGCATGGTAGCCTCCTGACAATTGTTTTTAATTTCAATCCAGGTTTCTTAATTGGCAATTTTGGCCGCAATCCACATTTACTTCAAACTTGCAGCGAGCTTGTCCAACGATTCATTCCAACCCGCTTGAGCCAATTCACTCATCTGGCCCGCCGGGATGCCGACGAGGTTCAGGTTTATCCATGTTTTCACCCCGCGTACTTCGAAAGTTATCGTCCATTGCGTTTCTGACGGCCACTCTCCGGGCATGCCGTAGTGTGAAGCCGGGACCGGGTTGCCTTTCTCATCCGCAAAGCTGTCGCTGCAGACAATCCGCTCCGGTTCCACGATTTC
>DASWHH010000073.1:0-3056 GCA_036398295.1 bacterium | reverse complement strand
CAGATTTCTCGACTCCGCTGCGCTACGTCTCGAAATGACAATCATGTGCAGGCCTTTTAATCAAACCAATATGTCTTTTCCAAACTAAGCACTTCATAATTACCACAATTTCAAAACCTCCCGGACGCTATCACCTCGCGCAACACCTGCTTTAGCGGCAGTTTCAACTCCCCCGCAATTCTCTTGCAATCCTCAAATTCCGGGGTAGCATTTAACAAGACGCCATCGAGAGTGGAAAATTTGAATTTGACTTTTCCCAATTTGGTCGCCACCTCTTTGATTTCGCGGTGCAGGATTTTTCGATTTTCCTGACGGATGCGCACGCCGATGGTCGTGGTTTCCTGAAAAAGCAGGCGAATGAGCCTATCCTGATCCTCGGGCCGCGCCAGGACTGTCAACAGAATCCCCGGACGATTTTTTTTCATAGTGACATTGGTGAGGTAGACATCCAGCGCGCCTTCTTCAAATAGGCGCTCGAACACCTGTTCGTAAAGTTGCGGGTTCATATCGTCGATGCTGGTTTCGATGACAGCGACGCGATCCGGGGCAGGCGCGGTCTCGGCCATCATGCCCACAAATACGCGCAGCAGATTAGGATGAGGCAATTCGCGGGAACCGGCGCCATAGCCGATACGCTCGGTGAGCATGACCGGCAGCGGTCCAAACGATTCGGCGATGGTGCTGATAACAGCTGCGCCGGTTGGGGTCACCAACTCGGCGTTGACGTCGCTGGCAAATATCGGGATGTCCTTCAGAATTTCCGCGGTTGCCGGCGCCGGCACCGGGAAAGTACCGTGTGAGAAGGTCACAAAGCCGCCGCCGACATTTAGTTTGGAGGCCAATACTTTTTCAATCCCCAACAGCTGCAGACCGACGAGCGCCCCAACCACATCGACGATGGTGTCGATGGCGCCGATTTCGTGAAAGTGAACTTTCTCAATGGGCTGGTTGTGAACCTTGGCCTCGGCCTCGGCGATTTTCTGAAAAATGCGTTTCGCCGCGGACTTGATGTCTTTGTCCAGGCCAGACTTGTCCACAATTTCATTGAGGTTTTTGAGATGGCGGTAGGTTTTTTCATCCTTTTGGACAACGTCGAATTTGCTGCCGCTGATGTGGCCTTTGACGACTTTTTCATGCCTGAGTTCATAGTTGGGGAGATTCAGTTTGGCGAGCTCATTTTGCAGCGCCGCGAAATCCAAACCGGCGTCCAACAGCGCAGCGATGAGCATGTCGCCGCTGATGCCGGAGAAACAGTCGAAGTAAGCGATTCGAGACATGGTTACTTATTTATCATCGCCGCAAAGTATCCCGCTCCAAAGCCATTATCGATGTTCACCACCGTAATGCCGGGGGCGCAGGCGTTGAGCATGGTCAGCAGCGGGCCGATGCCTTGAAAACTGGCGCCATAGCCGACGGAAGTGGGAACCGCAATCACGGGTTTGTCCACGAGTCCGCCCACCACCGATGGCAGGACGCCATCCATTCCCGCCACCACCACGAACACGTTGGCGCGATCGATTTTTTCTTTGTTGTTCAGTAAGCGGTGAATGCCGGCCACGCCGACGTCGTAAAGGCGATCGACCGCTTGGCTCATTACTTCAGCTGTCACTGCAGCTTCTTCCGCCACCGGGATATCGGAGGTGCCGGCGGTGATGATCAGAATACGTTTTTCGTTAACGGCTCTCCTACTGAGTTCCGGATGCGGAACGACGATGGTCGCGGCCAGCTCGTTGAACTGCGCATGTGGCTTTTTCTCATTGACGAGCTTGTAGACTTCGGCCGATGCGCGTGTAGCGAGAACGTGATTGTGCTGCGCCAGCCGCAAAACGATCTCCGCCGCCTGCGCCGGTGCTTTATTTTGGCAGAACACCACTTCCGGAAACCCCTTGCGCAGGGCCCGGTGGTGATCGATTTTTGCAAAACCCAGGTCTTCGTAGGGCAGGTTCTGGAGTTTGAACAACGCCTCTTCAACCGTCAAGTGGTGCTCCTGGACGGACTGAAGAAGTTCTTTTATTCGATCCCGGTACATTTATTTGTGTTGCTTAGAGGTATAAGACTTTACTAATCTCTTTCCACAAGCTTACCCGCGAGATACTTGTGAATGATGCTGGTGATCAAAACCTGATAGGGCAATCCCTCTTCAACGGCTTTCGTTCGTATGTTGACTGGTTCTTTCTCAGACAAACTAATGTAGACTCGTTTATTTTTTTCAATATTCCACTCAAAAAATTTCATTCGTATCTAGAAATCCGGTCGGAAAATCCAAAAAGATTAGCATGTCATTCCTGCGTATGCAGGAATCTCCCGGGTTCCCGCACAGAAGCAGGGGATTCCGGCACAAAGGCCGGAATGACAGGCCGTTTTCCGACCAGCCTTCTCCAGGGCAGTCTCACCGAATCGAAATCAACGAGGCATTCAAGGCACCGCTACGGAATTCCGCCAGATCGATTTCCGCAAATCCAATTTGTTTGAATCTGCCGCTAATCAATTCCAGGTTTTGACGAATGACGTGCAGATCTGCCGGATTGGCTTCGATGCGGGCGGTGTCCCCAAAGTGCCGCACCCGCAGTTCCCTAATGTTGAAACTCCGCAGACAATCCTCGGCAGCCTCGATCATCGCCAGTTTTGCGGGCGTGACTGCGCTGCCATAGGGGATGCGCGAGGAGAGGCAGGGACTCGCTGGCTTATCCCAAATTTCAAGTTGTAGCAGTCGTGCGAGCTGGCGCACGTCGTTCTTGGTAAAGCCGGCCTCTTGCAAGGGACTGATGACCTGGTATTCGCTGGCGGCCAACAAACCCGGACGGTAATCGCCAAGATCATCAACGTTGGTGCCGTTCGCTACGAACCGTACCCCCTCAGCTTTGGCCAACTCTGACAGCTTCGAGTATAACTCGGTTTTGCAGAAGTAACAGCGGTTGGCGGGATTCTTCGCATAATTCGCGTCCTGCAATTCGTCGGTTTGAATGATCTTATGTCGCGCCCCGAAGCTTTGCGCAATACGTTGGGCTTCGTCTATTTCCCGGCGCGGCACCGAGGGTGAATCGGCGGTGACGGCG
>DASWHH010000072.1:0-3523 GCA_036398295.1 bacterium | reverse complement strand
ACCGGCTTTTCGATTAAGAGGGCCTTCTCGTTTTTTAGTGAACTGGACTTTTCCCAACGCGAACAAACCATCGCTCACCAGATTCTGAAAGAGATTCGTGAGCGGCTCGGATTCCTGGTGAATGTCGGGCTCGACTATCTCACCCTCGAACGCAACGCCGGCACGCTTTCCGGCGGCGAGGCTCAACGCATTCGCCTGGCCACTCAAGTAGGCTCGCAACTCGTGGGCGTGTTGTACATTCTCGATGAGCCCTCCATCGGTCTGCACCAGCGCGACAACCAGCGCCTGCTCGACACCTTGATCCAATTGCGCAATCTCGGCAACACGGTGGTGGTGGTTGAACACGATCTCGATACCATCCAAAAAGCGGATTATGTCATCGACCTGGGGCCGGGCGCCGGCATTCTCGGTGGCAGTTTAGTGGCGATCGGGACACCGGAGGAGGTTTCGAAAAACGAGAAATCGCTGACCGGCCAGTACCTGTCGGGCAAGAAGAGTATCCCGGTTCCCAAGCAGAGAAGAACGGGAAACGGGAAATTTCTGACCTTGAGAGGCGCGTCTGGCAACAATCTCAAAAAGGTCGAAATCAAAATTCCTCTGGGCGTGTTCACCTGCGTGACCGGTGTTTCCGGTTCCGGAAAAAGTACGCTCATCAACGAAACCCTTTATCTTATTCTCTCCAAAAAGTTCTACAAAAGCAAAGAGGCGCCACTGCCTTACGACGAAATCAAAGGACTGGAGCGCATCGACAAAGTGATCGACATCGATCAGTCGCCCATCGGACGGACGCCGCGCTCCAACCCGGCGACCTACACCGGGTTGTTCACCTATATCCGCGATCTGTTCACGCAGCTGCCGGAAGCCAAGATCCGCGGCTACCAGTCCGGACGCTTCAGTTTCAACGTCAAGGGCGGACGCTGCGAGGCCTGCGAGGGCGACGGCCTCATCAAAATCGAGATGCACTTTTTACCGGATGTGTACGTCAACTGTGAGGTTTGCAAAGGCAAGCGCTACAACCGTGAGACCCTGGAAATCAAGTACAAAGGCAAGTCCATTGCCGACGTGCTGGACATGACGGTGAGCGAGGCGATGAACTTTTTCGAAAATATCCCGCGCATTCATCGCAAGCTCAAAACCCTGTACGACGTGGGACTCGGTTACATTCACCTGGGGCAGCAGGCCACCACCCTTTCCGGCGGCGAAGCGCAGCGAGTGAAGCTTTCCACCGAACTATCGAAGGTCAGCACCGACCAGACCTTTTACATTCTCGACGAGCCCACCACCGGCCTGCACTTTGAAGACATCAACATGCTACTGTCGGTGCTCAACCGGCTGGTGGACAAGGGCAATACCGTCGTGGTGATCGAGCATAACCTCGACGTCGTCAAAACTGCGGATCATATTATTGATCTCGGCCCCGAAGGCGGCGACGACGGCGGCAGGGTGATCGCCACCGGTACACCGGAGGAAGTGGCGAAGAATCCGGGATCGTACACCGGGCAGTTTTTAAAGAAGGAGTTGAGAAAGAGGTAACGAACTGCAAACTACGTTGGGTATCCCTCCAATGTTAAACAACTTCCGATTATCCTTCAAATTAATCGAGCATTTCCACAGATTAGTATAATACTTTTAAGCTTCTCAAGGCGGGTCGCGAAAAAATATGTCAACTGATGCTATAGCACACTATCCTGGCAAGGAACTGGAGGCCATGGCATTCGCAGTAAACTATCACAGGTGCACGATACTTTGATGTAGCGGGCATAATCCCCTGGTACGTCAACTTCGTTTTGCTGCGGAACTCTTTCAGCAGCGGTGGCGTGTCCTTATATGACAAGCTCGTGGTACCAATGATGAGGCTGATAGAGAGCAGGGTAACACCGCCGCTAGGGAAAAACGTGCTCTTGATCGGCAAAAAAGCCTAAGTCTAATCATCGATAATTCTTTGGTCATTTTGAGTCGATATAAGAATTAAGGTGAAGTGCTCCAGGAGTCGATTTAGGATGCTATATCTGGAATATCGATGTCGGCGGCCTTGGTTTATGGATCAGGTGCAAAATGGCAGGCCAGATGTTCGTCAACCAAATTGAAAATCTAAGGAAGCGCTTAAGTAGAATCACTTACGCGGGAAGCGGCTCGCAAAATGGCGGCCGGGAAAAAACCGCTCTCTGCCTGGCCGGCGGCGGTATCACCGGGTCAATGTATGAGATTGGGTGTTTGACCGCACTGGAGGAATTTATCGGCCGGCCGGGTTTCGTTAACGAGTTCGATATCTATGTCGGCACCAGCGCCGGCGCAGTGGTGGCTGCGCTCATTGCCAATGGCTATTCGGCGCGCGCATTGTTTGATGACATCTCTAACGATACCAACTCGCCGCTGAATTTCAAGCGCAAGGATATCTACAATTTGCGCTGGCGCGAAGTGTTTAAGGCATTTGCGCCGCTGTTCAAACGCCTGCCCGATTTGATCCGCTACGGCTGGGTGAATCGCCGCCACGCCACGCTGCTGGACTTGCTGTCAATCATGCAGGAGTTCCTCCCCGCGGGAATCTTTTCGTTGAGTAATTTGGATCGTTTCATGGCGCGGATGTTTTACCCGGAAGGCAAGACCAACGATTTTCGAAACCTCAAAAAGGAACTTTATATTCCGGCAGTGGAATTGGATTCCGGAAGGCGCTGGGTGTTCGGTGAGGAGCCCAACAAAGACGTGCCCATCTCCAAAGCAGTGGCCGCATCGGCTGCCATCCCGATTTTTTTTCGGCCGTATCGTATCAAAGAACACGACTTCATCGACGGTTCTACCAGCAAAGTTTCACATCTCGACGTTGCGCTCAACCATGGTGCGAAGCTGATCGTGGTGATCAACCCTACCACACCCATCGAAAACGATCGCACCCGGCTGCGCATCCCGACTTTCGACGGGCAATGCGCGCGGCTGGCGGACAAGGGTATGAGTTTTGTGAGTGAGCAGGCGCGGCGTATCGAAACCAAAGCGCGCTTCGAGATCGGATTCGAGCGCTTCAAGCTGGCTCATCCCGAGGCGGACTACGTGGTCATTGAACCACAGTCATCGGATGGCATTTTGTTCCTGCACGGCGTGATGGACTTCGATTCGCGCAAAGCAATATTAAATTACGGTTACCAAACCACCGCCGCTGAGCTCAAATCAAATTTCAGGGCGTACAAACAGGTTCTTGAGAAGCACAAAATTGCGATTCGCGGATAGATGAACCGAAAATAAAAAGGCCAGTAACCGTCGGAACGTTTACTGGCCGCCCCCTAATCCCGTTCAATAAGCTACCCCGACGAATCGGGTGCTTAGTTGGTTGCCGGTGCGTGATGTGTAGGGATCAAGGTGTTCTTATTTTGGCTGAGTGACTCCTCGATCTTTTTAACGTTAATGACGACATGGCGGTTTTTGATGGGCCGGTAGATGATTCCGTCTGCCCCGTTCTGCTGAATCTCCGACTCATGGGGTTTGTCTTTGTCATCCAGGATAGTGACGATTTTCAAGTAGTTGTACTTTC
>DASWHH010000071.1:0-5506 GCA_036398295.1 bacterium | reverse complement strand
GCATACGCAGGAATGACATGCTAATCTTTTTGGATTTTCCGACCGGATTTCTAGAACGCGCATGTGCGCTGCCAGATTCCTCACCAGACAAAAAACGTCTGGTTCAGAATGACAATTTCTCATATCGTAGAAAACTTTTTGCCGAAGCCGTGAGAACCTGTAGAAGGAACACCGCCATGACGCTGTTGTTCAAACAAATTCCAGCCTCGGGCATCCTGCTCCTTCTCTGGCCACTTTGGGTCCGCGCCAGCGACGCATTTTCCATAAATGGCTACTACAAAAACTTCTTCGTGGTTTTCAACCTGCCGGATTTTCAAACGGCAGCCGAAGAGCAACCGCCGATCGGCGCGGTCAACAGCCGCGTAAGATTGAAGCTGCAGTACAACCCCGGTTCGCGGTTAGCCTTCAACCTGGCCTATGATTTCTCACCGCGCATTCAGGATCCGCTGCTTTTCCAAAACCTGCCGTTTGTGACTGGCATCGATGCGCTGGGGTACCGGGCGCTGGATTTTGACGGAAGATTGTATCCCGGCGAGAATGCCGAGGTTGCGAGTTTCGGGATTCTTCACAATCTCGATCGCGCCGGCCTCACCGTGTCCACCACTCCCGCCGACATCATCATCGGGCGGCAGGCCATTGCCTGGGGCAGTGCCCGCGCCGTCAATCCCACCGATGTCATCGCGCCATTTTCGTTTGAAGAGCTGGATACCGAGGATCGCATCGGCGTGGACGCCGTGCGCGTCCGCATACCGTTGGGTTCGCTGTCGGAGCTGGACGCCGGCTTCGTTTTTGGCGATGCTTTCCATTTCGACCGTAGTGCGTATTTCGCGCGAACCAAACTCTATGTCGCCAGGACCGATGTTAGCCTGCTCCTCATCGCCTTTCGCGAAAACATGTTGGCCGGCCTGGACGTCGCGCGCAGCATCGGCGGCGCCGGATTCTGGTTTGAAGCCGCGTACGTCTGGGCGAATCTTCTCGACAACTTTTCCGGCCGCGATAGTTACTTCCGCTACAGCATCGGCGTGGACCACAGTCTGAGCAGCAAGACCTATGCTTTCATCGAATATCATTTCAGCGAAGCCGGCAGCAATGCGCCTCGCGACTATTTGGGAAACCTCGCCCGGCCGGCCTTCACCGACGGCGCAGTGTACTTGTTTGGCCAGCACTACCTGGCGCCGGGCATCTCCTATCAGCTCACGCCACTCGTGATGCTGAACGGCCAGGCGCTGCTCAATCTGACGGATCCGTCGGCGTTTCTGTCGCCGCAGGTGGAATACAACATTTCCCAGAACATCTATCTGTCCGCCGGCGCTTATGTCGGGTTGGGAAAGGGTTTCCAGTCAGGAAACTTGACACCCCAGTTTGGCTCCGAATTTGGAGGATATCCGGATTTTTTGTATACCGCGTTTCGGATCTATTTCTAAGTCTGCGAAATTTGTTTAGTTTTTAAAAAGGTGGGTACTTTTCCCGAAAAAGCAAAAATCTCACGCAGAGACGCCAAGACGCAAAGAAATCGCAAAGAAAAGGCCTTCGTTGATTATCTCTCCCTTAGCGTTCCCTTTGCGGCTCTGTCCCGATGCGTCGACGATGCTTCGGGATACGCTTCTATGGGAAATGAAAAAACAATTTGGAGTATAACCAAATGAACCATTAGACAATTTAAAGGAGGTGAATATCATGTCCATACCACATGCGATCACTGCGTTTCTGAATGAGCAAAAGGTCCCGTACGAGGCGATTCACCATCGCCGCGACTACACCGCGCAGGAAACGGCAGCCGACACCCACACCAAAGGCAAAGACTTCGCCAAGACCGTCATCCTGTTCGTGGACAACAAGTACTGCATGATGGTGCTCCCCGCCGTTCGCCACATCGATATGCAGAAAGCGCGCAAAGATCTGCACGCAAGAAAAGTGAATCTGGCCACGGAGGATGAAATCAGGAGCATCTGCACGGACTGCGAAGTGGGCGCCATGCCGCCGCTGGGGCCGCTGTACAGACTGCCGGTCTATGTCAGTGCGGAGTTGCGTGATGATAGGATGATCACGTTCAATGCCGGTACCCATGAGGATGTCATCCGCCTGCTCTACGATGATTTCGAGAAGGTGGTGAAACCAACGGTTATCGATTTTACAAGCAATTAGCCTGAACAATTCACAAGACTGCCACAGAGGCACTGAGGACACGGAGAAAAGAAGATTTATGAATGACCAAAAGGGCAAAGTAAAAAATAAATTGCAGAATTCTATGATAGATAACTAAACCGCTAAAAACCCTTTTGAAATTTGCTTAGTACTCTCACCACGTCACTCCGTGTTCGTCCGTGAAAAATCCGTGGTGAATCTTTGGTTGCCTGCCAGTCGGCAGACAAGCCCGCCGGCGCGGGCAGGCA
Organism: bacterium; assembly: GCA_036398295.1. GTDB lineage: Bacteria > Zhuqueibacterota > Zhuqueibacteria > Oceanimicrobiales > Oceanimicrobiaceae > DASWHH01. Next base: position 3,113 of record DASWHH010000071.1, on the reverse strand, counting down.
GGCGGCTTTGCCGCGCTGTGCTCTCCGTGACTCTGTGGTATGAATTATCCAGGTTAGTCTGCAAAAACAAATCGATGGGAGGTAACTCTGAGCAAAATTCTCGTCATCAACCCGGGATCGACTTCCACAAAGGTCGCCCTCTTTGAAGACACGCAGCCAGCGTGGCAAGAAACCATCGAGCACGCCTCGTCAGAATTGCAACGATTTGTTCAGGTCTCGGAACAACTCGACTGGCGTAGCAGCCTCATCTCCCGGTTGCTGGAGGAAAAGCGCCTCGCACCCGATGAGTTGGCGGCTGTTGTCGGCCGTGGCGGACTTTTGAAGCCTGTCTCCGGCGGCACGTACATCATCAACGAACGCATGTTGGACGACGCCCGCAACGGCATTCAGGGCGAGCATGCCGCCAATCTCGGCTGTGCGCTCGCCGCCCAAATCGCAAAAACGGGCAACGTGCCGGCATACGTGGTCGATCCCATCTCTGTCGACGAGTTTGAGCCGTTGGCGCGTTACTCAGGCCATCCCCAAATCGAACGCCGCTGCCTTGCACACGCCCTCAGCATTCACGCCGTTGCCCGAGACGCGGCCGAAAAATTGGGCGTCGATTTTCATCAAACCAATTTTGTGGTGGCGCATCTGGGCGGCGGCATCTCCGTAGCCGCGGTGCGGCACGGGCGCATCATCGATGTCAACGACGCCTCCAGCGATGGTCCGTTCTCACCGGAGCGCACCGGCGGCCTGCCGTTGCAGCCATTCATCGGCCTCTGTTTCTCGGGCAAATTCAGCGAACGCGACATCCGCAAACAAGTGATGGGCAGCGGTGGTTTGCTGGCTTTTCTCGGCACCAGCAGCGCCAAGGAAGTGGAAAGCCAGATCGCGGCCGGCGATCAAAAAGCGCACGAGGTTTATCAAGCCATGGCCTACCAGATTGCCAAAGAGATCGGTGCGATGTCGGCGGTTTTGCACGGAGGTGTGCGCGCGATCATCCTCACCGGCGGTTTGGCTAAATCCAATTTGCTCACCGGCTGGATTACTGAGCGCGTGAAGAACGTTGCGGAAGTTTTGATCTTTGCGGGTGAATTTGAGATGGAGGCTCTGGCCGCTGGCGCGCTGCGGGTGTTAACGGGAGAAGAGGCGGCGAAAATTTATCCCTGACGAGAGATCGGAAAAAGCTAAATGAAAAATGCAAAATGCAAATATTAAAGTTCAAAATTTTGCATTTTGAAATCTGCAATTTTCATTTTTCATTTCTTTTCTCGAAGGAGTCAACATGCAAATCCAGAATTTCAAGCAATTACTGAGCGCAGCGCGTAAACGCGGCCCCAAGCGTGTCGCTTTGGCCGTGTCACAGGACGAAGCCGCGCTGGCTGCCCTGATCGAGGCGCAGAAACTGGGAATCGCCGAGGCCCGACTGTTTGGCGATCGGGCAAAAACGCAGTCACTCCTGAAAAAGCTGCACGCCCGCCCCGACGATTTTTTGCAACTCCGCCATCTGGCCCACGAAACCCTGGCAGCCGAAGAGGCGGTCCTGGCCATCCGCATGAAAGAAGCGGACATTTTGCTGAAAGGCAAGGTTCACACTTCGACGTTCTTGCGTTGGGTGCTGCACCGTGAACAGGGGCTGCGAACCGAACAACGTCTACTCAGCGATGTGTTCATCTTCGAGAATCCGTCCCGGCGCGTCGGGAGTAATCAGTTGGTGATGATCACCGACGGCGGCATCACGCCCGCCCCGACACTGGAACAAAAGGTGGAGATTTTGCAGAATGCCGTCGCGGTAGCCCACAGGCTCGGCAACAAAAATCCGCGGGTGGCGGTGTTGTCGGCGGTGGAAACGGTGACCCCCGCCCTGCCCTCCACGATTGACGCAGCGTTAATCGCCAAGATGAATGAGCGCGGACAAATCACGGGTTGTGTTGTGGATGGCCCACTGGCTCTGGACAATGCAGTTTCTGCGCAGGCTGCCAAGACCAAGGGACTGGCATCCGGGGTCGCGGGCAACGCGGACATTCTGGTGTGTCCCAATATCGAATCCGCCAATCTGCTGGCGAAAAGCACGACCTATTTTGCCGGTTTCCGGCTGGCGCACGTGATCATGGGTGCAACGGCGCCGGTGCTCATCCCCTCCCGCTCGGACACCGCCGACGCGAAGCTGTTGTCCATCGCGTTGGGCGTGTTGACGTGTGAGAACTGAACGCAGAGCGCATAGAGGCATAGCGCAGAGGGCATAGCGCATAGAGTGACCTTAATCCTTGCTCTTTGCTCTTTGCCCCTTGCCCTTTGCCCTTTGCTCGCATTAGTGCATAGAGAACAAAAATGGTGCTATACTCTATGCTCTATACGCTTTCCTCTCTGCTCTCTGCTCTCTGCTCTCTGCGCTCTGCCCTCTGCGCTCTGCCCTCTGCGCTTTGCTCTCTGCGCTTTGCTCTCAGCGCTTTGCTCTTTGCGCTCTGCTCTCTGCTCTCTGCTCTCTGCGCTTTGCTCTCTGCGCTCTGCTCTCTGCTCTCTGCTCTCTGCGCTTTGCTCTCTGCGCTATCGCGTTGGCAGTTCGTTATAAATCAGAATCTCGGTGTTGTAGGCGGTTTTGTCAATTCCCGTCACGCGAAAGAGCACTTCAAAATATTTTGGAACGCGGTTGAATTTTTCCAAAAACAGGTCTTCCAGGTGTTGACGGGTGGAGGCCTCGGAAAGATAATTGGCAATTTCCGGCGCGCCCAAAGAATGGAACGAGGCGATGATGAAAATCGAGTTTTGCTTGGGACCGGGCAGTTTGAGGACCAGTACCAAATCATCGTTGGGACCGGGTGAATGCAGACTGGTTTCAAACATTTGATTGGTGCTGGAATCCGGTTGCGAGTAGGTGATTTTATGCGGCGAGATCTCAAAACGAAAATGGGATTCGGACAGGATATGCTTCAAAATGTACATGGTTTTGATGCTGCCTAAGAATATCATGTTGTATTCATCCAACATTTGTGGGCTCAACGACGACGACTTGCGCAGGATGGGAGCTTGATGGGTTGAATAAAGCAGCGACAAAACTGGCGGCAGGCTCCAAATGCTGTGATAGGGAAAATAGGGTTCCGAAGCAGGGACTAGATTCTTGTGCGGATACT
>DASWHH010000070.1:0-8360 GCA_036398295.1 bacterium | reverse complement strand
ACTCTCCGGGAGGTGTTCGGCGATCTGATAGATGCTGTTGTTGTATTCCTGCGCGATGCGGTTGCTCCAGCCCAAAATGCCTTTGGTGGGTTCGCTGACACTCCAGCCGATGCCCTGCGTGAAGTCGTAACGGAAGCCATCAACGCGATATTCATCGATCCACATTTTCAGGGATTCATAAACCAGCTCCTGCGTTTCGACCGCCCAGTGATCCATGTCGCGGAAAAAGAAGAGGTCGTCTTCGTTGGGGCGCAATTGGCTGTTGGGCTTGAAGTATGGATTGGGGCCATCATTCGGCAGCATTTGCCATAGCGGCGAAGTATCGTTCAGATGGTTGAAAACCACATCGACGATCACGGCAATGCCTCGGGCATGCGCCGAGTCCACCAGCGCTTTGAACTCGCGCGGCGTGCCATAAGAAGGTTCCAGGGCAAAATAGGTGTTGAGATCATATCCCCAGGAATGACCGGATGCCCCCACGATGCCGTAATCGTTGATCGGCATCAATTCAATGGCATTGACGCCGAGGGAATCCAAATACGGCAGAAGCGTGGTCAGCTCGTTGAAGCCGGCCTGCCCGGCCGGCCGGCCGTAAAATCCACCGCCAAATTCTCCAACATTCATCTCATAGATGACCAAACGACTTAGCGGCGGGCGAATGTAATCATCTGACTGCCACAGATAATCATCGGCGGTTAGACCCTCGGGTCCGACGGTGAAGCGGCTGCCGTGCTCGCCATTCCAGCGCCCCCAGGGGTCGTAAATCAGCCCATTGTCCGTTTGATAGAGATACGAATAAGTTCCCGGAGCTAAATTGAGGTTGATCCACCAGTCGCTGCTACTGAAATGCTTATACATCAAAAAGGCATCGCCGCTGGTCGGGTTTTCTCCCAACGGGGCGATACGCAGCACGACGAACGAACTCGGCGCTCGCAAACGAAACGTGGTGGAATCGTTGGAGGCGATGCTCGGCAGCGTGACGCCGTGCCCGGCGTATTCTGGCAGCGCTCGCAACTGCACCGACTGAGACTGGACAATGAAGCTCACCGTATCGGCGTTGGCCCCCGCGTGTAGAATTGCAGTGTGGCCGCCGTCGACCAGATCGAATGGTGTGACAAAGACAAATTGGTGAGAGCTAAAATCGTAATGTTCACCGAGATGGGTGAGCGTAGAATCGTCGATGGTCAAAGCGATGCTCGCCGTATCGACAACGGTCCCCACTTTTGGATACAAATACGCGGAAAGGGTCGGCCGTGCGGTTCCCACAAAGCTCGTGCGCTGATTTGGAAGAAAATGGTAAATCACCGGGTCTATCAGATAGATAAAGGAATTATCATTGTCGCGCGGGTTGCTATGATGGTTCAGCAGGTCGTTGGGCCAGGTTGTGACACCGGTGTACCAGAACTTATACTGCCATGCGCCCGGCACACCCACGGAAATCGGATTCGGGTTGCCGCCGATGGAGAGCCGTTCGGTGCGCGTCCACAGGTCGTTGCCCTGGTATTGCATGGGCGCCGAAGCCGGCGTCCAGTTGTTGAATTCTCCTGGCAGCGACACGTTGGTTTTGCCAGCGCTTTGATAGCGGAAAACCACATCGACGCTGTCCTGCGCCCGCGAAGCTTCATTGAACAGCGTTAAAAGAATGAGCAATGAAAATGGAGGGAGGATTTTTTTCATGGTACGGCCTTTCAGTTTGCGATTTTAGAAGAGGGTGTAAATGAACGGCGCGAGGGCCGAACCCTGGGTGAGGACGATGAGCAGGCTAAGCAACAGCAGGATCACAACAATGGGTGTCAGCCACCATTTTTTTCGGACCTTCAAAAACTGCCAGAATTCACCTAAGATCGATAAGCGGCTCATGTTTGACTCCTTTTAAAACATAGAGTATCGCAGAAGGGTAGTGAACGGTTAGTCGAACGTCAGAAAAAGTCGTTTTGGGACAGATTAAACCTCAAAGGTAAATACCGAGTTTGATGCCTGATTTATTTCGCCAATTCCCTGTCGACGTTGTAGCTTAACGGGTTAAGATATGCTCAATGCATGAATATAACACATCACGACGGAAAGTTCAATTGCTAATTTCAAAACTTGATCGTCAAACTCTGTTTGGGAGCGTCGTCCGGAAATTGGATGGTGAGAATGCGTTTCTCGGCGTCATAAGAATAGCCGGTGCCATTCTGACTCGATTTGAATTCGGAGAGCGAAGTGTTCCCCAGCGCGATCGCCGCCACAGGTGCCGCAACCGCGTGCACTCGCAATTGCAGCAGTCGTTCCGTCGGCTGGTAGGCGTCATGGCTGCGCGTTTTACTGATCTGCAACTCCTTTCCTTTCTTTGTCACCGATAAATCCGTCAGTCGATATTTACCTGAGGCATAATCATAACTCTCGGCGTCGTCTTCGTAAAACTGATAACTGGCGGATTGCCCGGCCGCGAAAATGTCGAGCATCAATTTGGTGCAGGCTTTCTCGCCGACGTATTGCATTGGCTCCTGTGAGGGTATAATTCCGCCACTTCGCAAAAACATCGGCAAGCGATCTATGGGCGCATCGACGATGATTGCTTTGCCGCCGTCATAGACGGTCTCGGTATTCAAATCTAACCATTGGCCGGGGGGCAGATAGACTTTTTTCAAATTGTGGCCGATACGGGTTACCGGCGCCACCAGCAAATTTTCGCCGACCAGAAACTGCTCTTGCCATTGCCCATCGTAAACGTGCGGGTCGTTTTGATGATGCCAGAACAACGGACGTAGAATCGGCGCGCCGGTTTGATGCGCTTCCCAGAAAAGGCTGTAAAGATGGGGAAGACCTTCGTAGCGCCTGGTGATGAACTTTTTCGAAATCTCTTCGACGTTCTCGCCAAACGACCACGGCTCCTGATCGCTGCCGTCATAATGGGTGTGAGCACGAAAGAATGGCGCGAATACTGCCGACTCAATCCAGCGCGCAAACAACTCCGGGGACGGTGTACCGCCAAAGCCGCCGACATCTGTGCCAACAAAAGGCACCCCGGAAATTCCCAATCCCTGCAACATGCGAATTCCCATTTCGAGATGTTCCTCGGTAGCCTGGTTGTCGCCGGTCCACACCGAGGTGAAGCGTTGTTCGCCGGCAAATCCGGCGCGGGTGATCACCAGCGGACGCTCATTCGGGCGCAGCCGCGTCAGCCCATCGTAGCAGGCTTTGGCCATGAGAAAGCCGTAAAGGTTGTGCATTTTCTTCTGGCTGGAAACGCGGCCTTCATCGTGGAAGAGGACTTCTTCAGGAAATGCCTTGCCCCAAACGGCGGGTTCGTTCATGTCGTTCCAAAATCCTTTGACGCCGACGTTCACCAAATCGCCGAACAAATTTCCCCACCACGCCCGGGTTTCTTCACGACTGAAATCCGGAAAGTAGGAAGGCCCCGGCCAGACTTCGCCGATGTAAATTTCATCATCGGGATATCTGACGAAGTGATTATTCTGCAGTCCTTCTTTTGCGACTCGGTAGTTGGCATCCACTTTGACGCCGGGATCAATTATCACCGCCACCTTGAAGCCGAGGCTGGCGAGCTGCTTGATGAGTCCTACGGGATCCGGGAAACGCTCGGGATGCCAGGTGAAGACACGATAGCCGTCCATGTAATGGATATCCAAGTAAATTACGTCGGCGGGAATGCGCTTTTCGCGAAAGGTCTGAGCGATCCGCAGCACCTCTTTTGCCGGATAGTAACTCCAGCGGCACTGCTGATAGCCCAGCGCCCACTTGGGCGGCATGGGCGTGCGCCCGGTTAATTCAGTGAAAGTCTCAACGACCTGGCTCACCTGCGGGCCGTGGATAAAAAAATAGTCGAGGTTGCCGGCGTCAGCGCAGAAGGAATAGTAGCGCTGATTGCCAGCTCCAAAATTAAATTTGCTGCGATAGCTGTTATTGAAATAAATACCATAGGCCTGATAATCTCTCATGCCGATGAAAAATGGAATGGACTGGTAAATCGGATCGCTGTTGTTGTCGTGATGCGGGTTGTCGGTATTCCACATCACCCATTCGCTGCCGCGTTTATTGAGGTTGCCGGTTTTTTCGCCGAGGCCGAAAAACTTTTCGTCGGCGGTGATGGTTTTCCAGCAGCGCACTTCGTCAGCGTCCCAGCCGATACCCATGCCGGGATCGTCCTGATTGATGATAGTGCCCTGCTTGTCTTTCACGGTTAGCCGGCAGGGAGATTTTTGTATGACGAGATCTATCTCGTCGCTTTTAAGCAAGAGTTGCGGCTCCGTTTCCTCGAAATCAATCGGTACAGCTTCCCACTCTGTTTTTGCCAGTGGATAATCGAGTAGTGCTTCGCTGTAATCGGGTCGAATAAGGGTCACTCGAAAGAGGTTGGACTTGAGAAAATCGATTCTTAATTCGCAGCGACTTTCACAAAAAAGGGAGATTCCGGATGTGCGGGTTTCATATTTTTCGACGTTTCCTAAAAAGGAATAGTTTGCCATTGAGTCTCAAAGCGACCTAAAATGCCTCACTAAAGAAAATGTGAGAAGCGGCAAAAGCTTATACTTCGACATACTCACCAATGGTGCTTGGTTCGGGAATAGAAAGCCCATCTTCTTCCATACTATCTAAATGCAACTCAATAGCTTCTCGAATTAATCTTAACAACTCCTCTTTTGTCTCTGCCACAGCAACGCAACCCGGCAAGTCGGGCACATAAGCCCCGAAGTTTTTTTCGGTTTTTTCTACAACAACCATGTAGCGCATACAGCTTACCTCCAAATTACTTTAGTCCTGCCTGCTTCAATATACTGTTGAGGGTACCCGGTGGCAACTCTAAGCTGGATTTACCGGCGACGGTAACCGTTCCCCCTTTTGTCGGATGCTTGAATTGGCGGTGACTGCCCCTTGTTCGTGCAAGATACCATCCGTCTTTTCAAGCATTTTGATCGCTTTGGCACAAAATAGAAAAGTTTGTCCAAAGTTACAACCGGAAAAAACCGAACTTAAGGAATGTAACGAGATGCAACTGATTTGTGGAACTCAAGCGGAGTACTTCAACCCCAGAATGGTCATGTCATCGTTTTGCGGCGCGCCGGCCACAAACTTTTTGACCTCGTCCACGACGCCAGAAATCATTTCTGCGAGAGTCGAACCGTTGCGACTCTTCAGGCATTCTTCTAAACGCGACTCCGTGAACTCATTGTTCTTGCCGTCCATCGCCTCGGTGACACCGTCGGTGTAGAGAAAAAGTCCATCCCCGGCTTGAAGGTTGATGCGCTTGGCTTGATAAGCGGCCTTGCCGGACACGCCTAACACCAGGCCGCCGGTCATTTCTGTAGCTTCGACACGACCGTCGCGGCGCATGACAAAAGGTGGGTTGTGTCCGCCGTTACAGTAGGTGACTTCGCCGGTGCGAGTATTGAGAATTCCGTAAAAGACGGTGACGAACATATTGGCGACGCTTTCGGCGGTTAACATGCGATTTATTTGCTCGAGACACTGCTCCGGCGGGAAACCTTGTAGCGCGGTCGATTTCAGCAAGGTTCGGCAGACCGCCATGAAAAGCGCGGCGGGCACGCCTTTGCCGGAAACGTCACCAATCACGAAGCCCAATTGCTCTTCGTTGATGAGAAAGAAATCGTAAAAATCTCCGCCGACCTCTTTGGCCGGCGTCATGGTGGCAAAGATCTCAAAATCTTTTCTTTCCGGGAAAGGCGGGAATTTGCCCGGCACCATCGATTTTTGTATTCTGCTGGCTACATCCAATTCTTTAGTGATGGACAGCAACTGCTCGCGATCTCTGGCCGCCTGTACGGTTTTTTCATATAGCAGTGCATTCTCGATGGCGGTGGCGGTCTGCAATGCCAGTGTCGTCAGCAGTTTCAGCTCGCCGGCCGTGTAGTTAACCGGTGTAGCGCTGACCAAGACGATTACCCCGCTGACCCGTTCATTTACCTTCAGGGGAGCGCAGGCCAGGGAATAGATGGTATCGTAGGCATGGACATACTGCGGATGCGATGGCAGGTGGTTGATGATTTCCGCGTGGCCATTGGCTGCGATGCCGCCAATTATTCCCTCACCCAATTTGATGCCGTCCCGCGTCGGCAACGGCTGACCAAATTCGGCGACGGCGTTGAGCTTGTGCGTGGCCGCATTGAGTAACATCACGGATCCGCCGGTCGCGCTAATGAGTTGACTGGCCAACTCGAGGGAGGTACTGGCGACGGTGGTGAGATCGAGCAAAGCAGCCAGCTTTTCTGAAAAATTATAAATGAGGTTGACCTCTCGATAGAGATGCAGCACCTCATTGCCAAGGGTTTTTTTCTCCGCTTCTTTGGCTGCGAGGTGGCGGATCAGCTCAGCGACGGTTTCCGCTGCCTTGCCGCCCGAAACCCAGCCTAGCGTTTCGCTTTCGAGTTTGACAGGGAATTTTACCGTGGTGTTCTCAACGTTGTTGCCGAGCAGCAACCTGCCCTCTGCATCCTCGATACGGATAGCGCTACCCATTGCGTCGATGAGGTTGGTGATCACCAGCGCTGTCTCTTTCTTTCTGCTAATTAGACTCTCTAGGGTGATGCGAGCCATTTTCACAATCCCAAAATTTCCTTTGCCTTCGCCAGTAGCGCGTCCGGGTCGAATGGTTTGGTCAGGTACAAGTCTGCGCCAACCTCCTGGCCCTTCTGTTTATCATACTCCTGTCCTTTGGCGGTCAGTAGCACGATGTAAGTGTTTTTAAGTCCCAAGGTGTGTTTGACGGTCTGACAAACATCAAAACCATTTTTCTTCGGCATCATGACGTCGAGAAAAACCATGTTCGGCGTTTCGGCTTGAATCATTTCCAGGGCCTCTTCGCCGTTGGTGGCGGTGAGCAATTCCACGCCTTCGTCTTCAAGGTCTTCCAAGGCCTGCGATATGAGCATCCGCAGGTGAGCTTCGTCGTCAACAATCAAAATCTTCGGATTCATCAGACCTCCTCAATTAGAAATCTCAAAATCAAACTTTACTTAACCTTCAAGGTTTAGTAGAGTTGCTGAACTGCTACTGATACACCAGAAACAACACATTCTCTAACCCTTTCTCAAAACGTAGAGATTTCACAATCTCTTGTTTCTCCGAGAACAGGGAGTTTAAGATGATGATATCTGGCTTCACCGAGACCGCTTTCTCGATCAGCTCTTTACCGTTGGCTTCAACTACGTGGTAGCCGCGGGCCTGCAGCACTTCCACCAGCGTCTTGACTGTCGATGAAGATTCATCGACCACCATGACTTTCTTCTTCGATTTCCCCTGGGTCAGGAGCGCATCGATCTCTTTAAAAAGCACTCCGGTATCGATCGGTTTGGTCAGGTAGCGGTCTACGCCCAGGCGGTAGCCACGTTCCGTGTCCTGAACGATGGTTAGTATAATTATCGGAATCTCCATAGTCTCCGGATCATTTTTAAGCACGGCCGCCAGATCGAAGCCGTTCATCTCCGGCATCATCACATCCAAAATTACCAGGTCCGGCCGTTCTTCTCGAATCTTAGCAAGGGCATCGCGGCCGTTTTCAGCGAGGCGGACGCGATAGCCGGCCTCGCCCAACTCCTGGTTGAGCAGGTTGCGGATGTTCCGCTCGTCATCCACCACCAGGATAGTCTGCTCTTCTTTCCTGGACTTGGGTGCGGCCGTAATCACCCGTTCCTTGAGCTGTTTAACGAGCGCATTCAGGTCGATCGAGCGGACCTGCGCTTCGTTATCGGCCTGCAGCGGCAGGGTGAAGGAGAAGGTGCTGCCTTTGCCAAGTTCGCTTTCCACCCAGATGCGTCCACCGTGATGCTCTACGATCTCTTTGCAGATTGGCAGACCAAGGCCGGTACCCTTTGGCCGGTTGGATAAGGTGTCGCCTACCTGCTTGAATTTCTCAAATACCTTCGACTGATCCTCCGCGGCGATGCCGGTGCCGGTGTCGATCACGCTAACCACGATCTCGCCGTTTTCCCGTCTCGCGCGGCAGGTCACGGAACCTTTGTCGGTGAATTTCACTGCGTTAGAAAGCAGGTTGATGACCACCTGGATCAGCCGGTCGTGGTCGCCGGTGATTAAGGGCAGATTGTTTTTGAAGTCTTTGATAAACTCGAGATTCTTGCTTTCGAACAGCGAGGCTGCGGATGCTGCGGCGCGCTCGAGAATCTCGGGCACGGATACGCTCTCCATCTTCCACGCGACCTTGCCGGCCTCGATCTTCGCGAGATCAAGAACATCGTTGATCAGGCCTGTCAGGCGCTCACCCTCGGCCACGACCACGTTGAGATTTGCGGCCACCTGCTCCATGGTCTTTTTAGTCTTGCTGTCGTCCGCTTGAATCAACGGGTAGAGCTTCTCGTCGAGGCGTTTTTTGATGATCTTGG
>DASWHH010000069.1:0-4366 GCA_036398295.1 bacterium | reverse complement strand
GATGGCGATTCTCATCGAAACCATGCGCCGCGAAGGTTACGAGTTCATGGTTTCGAAGCCGCGGGTAATTGTCAGGGAAGAAAATGGCAAAATCTTAGAACCCATGGAACATCTCTATCTGGACGTCCCCGAGGAATTTGTCGGCGTGCTCACCGAAAAACTATCCCAGCGCAAGGGCCGACTGGCGAACCTGATGAATCACGGCAGCGGCCGGGTGAATATGGAATTTATCATTCCTTCGCGCGGCTTGATTGGCTTTCGCACCCAGTTTCTCACCGACACCAAGGGTGCTGGGGTGATGAACACCCTGTTTGAAGGCTACGCTCCCTGGTTCGGCCCGATTCCCCAGCGGACGAACGGTGCGCTGGTGGCGGACCGCACGGGTCGCGTCACGGGGTACGCCAGCATGGCCATGGTTGATCGCGGCGAGTTGTTTTTGGAAGTGGGCATCGAGGTGTATGGCGGCATGATCATCGGCGAGCGCAATCGCAACGGCGATCTCGAAGTGAACATTACTAAGGAGAAGAAGCTCACCAATATGCGCAGCTCTACCTCTGACACAACAATTGTGCTACGGCCGCCGCGACGCTTGTCGCTGGATCAGGCCATCGAATTTATTGCGGAGGATGAGCTGGTGGAGGTGACACCGAAAAGTACTCGACTGCGAAAGATGGAGCTCGATGCCAATCGCCGCGCGTCTAATCGCAAGCGAGAGCAGTATGCCTACGCCGAGGGTTAAGTCCGCAAGTACGAAGCGCCGTTAATATCCACGACGCAACCGGTGAGAAAATCTGTGCCCTCGGAAGCGAGGAACAATACCGTACGCGCCACTTCTTCCGGGCGCGCGATGCGGTTGAGTGGACTTTGTTGTCGGATTTCCTCTCCCTGTTTGCCCAGCAGAACCGGGCGCGCCATTTCCGTTTCCACAAAACCGGGCGCCACCACGTACACGAAAATATTATGCGGAGCCAGTGCTCTGGCCAATGATTGACTCATGGCGTTGAGCCCGGCTTTGCTGGCGCCGTACGCCGGGGCCTCGGGTTCGCCGCGAAACGCGCCGCGCGATGAGACGTTCACGATTTTTCCGCCGCCCTGCTTGATCATCTGTTTTGCCACCCAATAGCTGACGTTGGCCGGCCCTATCAAATTTGTGGCCAGGCTTTTTTGCCAGGCAGACTGCCATTCGTCGTAGTCGATCTCGACAACGCGATGCAGAAGATAGACGCCGGCATTGTTCACCAGAACATCGATTCGACCCTTTTGTGCAACCGTGTTTTCGATCAATTTCTGCGCGGCATGGGGATCGTTGAGGTCAGCCTGCAAAAGGACATGGTTCGATCCCGCCAGGCGCGCCAGCGTTTTTTCGGCGCGTTCGCGATTTTGGTTGTAATGAACAATAACCTGTGCGCCGTTTTCTGAAAACTGCTGCGCGATTACGCTGCCGATGCCGCGCGAAGCACCGGTTACCAGCACAACTTTACCGGTGAAGTCCAATTTTCCTCCTTTGGAAACTTTTAGATTTTTTTAGGATAAAGAATCATTGCGATTGACAGGACTTAACTCTTTTTGTCCCGTTTATCTTGTTCATCCTGTCTAAGTTCTTATGTTACCGTATTTATGAAATCGTGCACTTAGCTTCTTACTTTTTGTGTAAGTTTCAATATAACCAATTCCGACAAATTTTGAAACACTATCTGACTGTGCCGCGAACGAAATTAAAAAAAATGAAATCCCTTGCCAGCCTTCCTAACGTGCTGGAAAAGCCGGACAAAGTGCAAGGGAATTGGCGCATCCGGCACTTCAAAAATGATCATCCTATTACTTTAGAGTTGGCCTGCGGCAAAGGCGAGTACACCATCGAGCTGGCCCGGCGCTTTCCGAGCCGAAATTTTGTTGGCGTGGACATCAAGGGCGCGCGACTGTGGCGCGGCGCCAAGCGTGCGCTGGCGTTGAATCTAAAGAACGCTATGTTCCTGCGAATTAAGATCGATGACATTACAGAGTTTTTTGCCAACAGTGAGGTGGATGAAATCTGGTTGACCTTTCCTGACCCCTATCCAAAAAGCACCCGCGGCAACCGTCGGCTGACTTCGCCAAAGTACCTGGACCTGTATCGTCAAATTTTAAGACCGCACGGTTTCATTCACCTCAAGACCGATAACCCGAGTCTCTACTTTTTTACCCTCGATGTTTTACGATTACAGGGAGTGGTGTTGACGGCATTCGAAGATGTACATTCGCAAAATCTCTGCGACGATACACTTGCAATTCAAACGACCTATGAGAAAAGATTTTTGGCAAAGGGCGTTACGATCAAATACCTGAAATTCAGCCTAAACCAAGCCGGGCCCGCTCCAAATGACCCCTAAATAAGAAAGCCCCGAATGATCGGGGCTTTCTTTTACGCGATGAATCAGTTAGCTAATCTTGACTTCTACCTGCCTGGGTTGCGCTTTCTCGGTTTTGTTCAAGGTCACAGTCAAGAGACCATTCTTGAATTCCGCATCGACCTTTTTGTGGTCGATTTCGTCGGTCAGCCGGAAGGCACGCCGGAACGCGCCGTAGCTGCGCTCGGAGCGATAATAACCATCGTTTTTCTTTTCGAGTTCAGCCTTCTTCTCACCCTCGAGAATCAGGTGGTCGCCTTCGATGAATAATTTGAAATCCTCTCGATTGATCCCCGGCAGCTCGGCGCGGATGATGAAATTCTTTTCCGTTTCTTTGACTTCGATTTTGGGATCGAAGGCCATTTCTGGCAGCGCCAGGCCGTTGCCGAAGAAATCGCTCAGAAGCGATTCGCTACTCAACAGGTTTTGAAAGGGCGTCCATTTGACTAACATAGTTATACCTCCTTAGATGTTTATTGTTAGAATTTGCGACGTTTTTTGCAAAGCCCATGCCAATTCAAAAATCGGCCAATTTGTAGTGCGCATGGCTAAATCTTGTCACAGGCAATTGTCAGCCTGCCAGAGAGGAAGACAATTTTGCCGCCCGGTGTGACGCGCTGACCTGGGGTTGTCGGAGAAGTTACCGGGCAGCTTGGCCCTGCGGGGATGTCAGGCTGGCGATCTGGATGCGGCGCAACTCCAACTCCAGCTCGCTCAAGGTTTGGAACCGCAATGCGGGATCGTTTTGAGTTGCTCTACGGATCAGCGCAAGCCAACCATTTTCAGATTGCGGATCCATTGCTGCGAGATGCGCTTGAGATAATTCGGAAGCCATGACGCCGATGGAATAAATGTCGCTGCGTTCGTCGCCGGGAGAATCTGCGATGATTTCGGGCGCCAAAAATTTGGAGGAAAGGAATGTCGCGGGGGTAGGGTGGGAACGAATCGAAAAGTGGTCGCAATAAAAATCGGTAATTTTCAGGATTTGTCCTTCGTTTGTCCAGATGTTGCTTGGTTTCAAATTAAGATGATGGATGCCATGCGTTCGGGCATGAAGCAAGGCGCGTACAATTTTTAGGAGTAGCGCCGACAACCCGTTGTCAAAGCCGTCGCCCGCTAACTCGACCTCGGTCACCGGTCTGCCCTCGAGATACTCTCTGACGAAGTAAATCATCCCATCCTGTTCACCGATATCAAACAGCGTCGCAATATTGGGGTGGCTTAGCCGACCAATTGCCTGCAGCTTTTCGAGTAATCCCTCTTTTGCATGCGGCTGCAGAATTGAGTTGGATGCCTGCCGGGGTTTGATCTTGACGATTAGCCGTCGCGCCAGGCGCTGATCCACCCCCTCAAAAGTAGCATAAGCGCCGTTATCCGCCAACCTCGCTTGCACCACATAGTCGCCAAGTTTATAGGGATGTTCGTGGTGAATATTTTCGACCGGGTTGTTCCAGACAATCTCATGACAGCACACCGTTTTCTGTGGCATGATGGGTTGCGTGCCATGGGATTCAACGCACAGCCCGGCGTTGCGAAGTTCCACGCATAGGTTTTCATCTCCAACCAATAGAAGCAACCCGGGCGAGGAGGGAGGCTGGTTGGTTTTTGCGGCTATCCGCAGCAGATGTGTGGCGACTACCAGATCCCGGAGGGTTTGGTTATCTTTGGTATGCGGTAAGTTTGTGGCCACTGACACGCAGTTGAAAATGATGTGGCCGGAGTCGGGATGGGATTGGTTGAAATCTGCAATTTGTTTGAGAATCCTCGCAGCGCTCTTGATGTGCGTGACCGGGTCATTTGCAAGGCTGATGAAGCCATGGGCGGAAACCCGCACCACAGTCTCCGGAATCTCAAGCAACCGGGAGCTGATGAGCTGAAGAAGTTGCTCCGGCAGGGCTTGGCCATGCAGATTCTCGGCAAGAAGGACGCTTTGGAAAACCTCGTGAATACTTTGGCCTTGGCCATACCCGGATTCGAGT
>DASWHH010000068.1:0-4266 GCA_036398295.1 bacterium | reverse complement strand
AGTGAAGCCTTCGCGGAATATTCTGGCGCTCTGCTGGCGCAGCATGTAGTGGAGGACGAAGAGACTTTCGTTGAAATCCTGGAAGGTTGGCGAAACGACCTGCTGGAAAAGGGCCACATCGGTGTGAGCTTAGGATTGCGGCGCTTCGGATTTTCCAAAACCGATCTGGTGCAAAGCCAGGGATTGGAGGCCGGGCCGATTTGGCTCGGCCTGCGCCTGGGGTCGAAATTTCCTGTGGATTATTATGTGGTCACGTACGAGAAGGGCGCATATGTCCTGCACATGTTGCGACTGTTGCTGCACGATTTTGATACCGACAGCGATGAGCGCTTTTGGACCATGATGGCTGACTTCGTTGCCGCATATCGGGGCCAGCGGGCTACTACCAATGATTTCAAAAGAATCGTGGAGAAGCACGTCGGCGAGCCCATGGAGTGGTTTTTCGATCAATGGATCTTCGACGTCGAGGTTCCTGCTTATTTCTATTCTTACACCATTTCAAACTCCGGCGACGAGTATTGGTTGGATTTGAGCGTACGACAAGAAGAGGTGGCGCCGGATTTCAAAATGTTCATTCCCATTGGCATTCAACTGCAAGAGAAAAAGCTCACCGAATTGATATGGATGCAAGGCCGTGAGCAGCCCTTCCGACTGGGTCCATTTCCGGAGAAGCCTTCAAAAATCATCTTCAACGATTTTGATTGTGTGCTGGCCCGGGTGAAGCAAAGATAGGACCGAACAAAAATTCGTCTTGACTCTCTGTTTTTCTTGATTAGATTCATCGTGCGGTTATGACCTCCACACCAGTTCCGGATTCCGACAATGGGCTGCTTGGCAAATCGTCTCCGGCGAAGGTTATGCAGCTTGCCTCCTATATTTCACAAAATATCCAATACCAGCTCGCATCACCGCTGCGGTTTATCTCAAAACCTACAATCTGCGCGGGCAAGAGGTGCGCAGGCTGCTGGAGGCAAATCAAAACGCCGGCAATTATGAAATCCACAGGGATGGCCGGGATGATTTTGGCAACGAGGTGGCCTCAGGAGTGTATTTGTATCGTTTGCAAGCGGGCGAGCAGGTGGCGGTGAAAAAGCTGACGATGCTGCGGTAGGCCTTTTAATTAGCCAAAACCGATTTCCATGAAAAGCCGACCCACTCAGGAGTCGGCTTTTTCTTTGATTGTGAAACGAGTTAAGTAGTCATGAGGAAATAGCCTTTGACTTTTTTGTCATCGTTCGTTATTTTCCGCCATGCCAAAATCGCAATACCTTCCTTCCTTTCTTTGCGCGTGTTTTCTATTTGGATGTGGCTCGACTAATGAGGGTCGCGTCGTAGTCTATTCGCCGCACGGCAAAGAATTGGTTGACGATTTCGCCCGCCGCTTCGAGGCCGAAAATCCCGGTGTTCGGGTGCAATGGTTAGACATGGGATCGCAGGATGCCCTCGATCGCGTGCGTTCTGAAAAAAGCAATCCACAGGCCGATATCTGGTGGGGCGCGCCGTCCGACATGTTTATGACCGCCGCCGAAGAAGGGCTGCTGCAAGCTTACGAGCCAAGCTGGTCGCAGCACATCGAGCCATCGCAACGCGATTCGCTGCACCGCTGGTACGGCAACTTCCTTACCCCGGAAGTTATCACCTTCAATTCTCATGCGCTGACTCGCGAAGCCGCTCCGCAAGACTGGGACGATTTGCTGGATCCAAAATGGAAAGGTAAAATCGTCATCCGCTACCCGCTGGCATCGGGAACCATGCGGGCGATTTTCTCGGCGATGATCTGGCGCTTCTACAAAGACACCGGTGCCCCGCAACCGGGTTACGACTGGTTGCGCAAATTAGACGCGAACACCAAGTCCTATCCTGCGAATCCCACGCTGATGTATTTGCAGCTGGCGCGACAGGAGGCGCTGGTTACCGTGTGGAACATGCCCGACATCGAGTTGCAGAAGCAGATTTACCAGTCTCCGTTTGATTACATCGTGCCTCGCAGCGGCACACCGGTACTGGTGGAGGGCCTGGCCCTTGTTGCCAATAGCAAACATCCGGAGCTGGCAAAGAAATTTTATGAATTCATCACCACGCCGGAAAGTTTGGTGGCTCAGGCGGTGAAGTACTTTCGGATTCCTACCCGAAAAGATATCCCGGAGGAACAATTGCCGACGTGGATCTCGAGTACCGAAATCCGTCCCATGGCAATCGACTGGAAAGTGGTTTCGGAAAAATCTCGGGAGTGGATGAAGTACTGGGACGAGCGGATTAAGGGCGCAGAGAAATGATCGATGATTGACAAACGAAAACCGGAGACCGGAGACGGGAGACCGGAAGCCTGTAAGACACTTGCGAATCAACACGGTTTTCGATATGCGTTTTACGGTTTTCGTTTTACGATTTCCGAATAACCCATGTCAAAAGTGACGCTCAAAAATCTCACAAAAACCTTCGGGGGAATAACGGCCGTCAGCAACCTCGATCTCGAAATTGAGCAAGGGGAGTTTTTTAGCATCCTCGGGCCCAGTGGCTGCGGTAAAACCACCACCTTGCGCATGATCGCTGGATTTGAGTTTCCGACCCTCGGACAGATTTTTTTCGACGATCGCGATGTCACCTTTCTGCCGCCCCATCGTCGCAACACCGGCATGGTCTTTCAAAACTATGCGCTTTTTCCTCACATGACGGTGTTCGAGAATGTGGCGTTCGGCCTGCAGGCCCGGCGCGTTCAAAAATCGGCGGTGAAAAAACGAGTGGACGATGCTCTGAAGCTGGTGGATTTATCCGGTTTCGAAAAGCGAAAAGTGACCGAGCTCTCCGGCGGCCAGCAGCAACGAGTGGCCATTGCGCGCGCAATTGTGATCGAACCGGTGATACTTTTACTCGATGAACCCTTGAGCAATCTGGACGCGAAGCTGCGTGAAGAGACGCGTGATGAGCTGCGCGCGTTGCAGCGGCGCCTGGGCATCACCACCGTTTACGTGACACACGATCAGGAGGAAGCGCTGGCCCTATCCGATCGTATGGCGGTGATGAAATCGGGAGTGTGCCACCAGGTGGGCACGCCCGCGGAAATCTACCTGCGGCCGGTTGATCGCTTCGTGGCGAGTTTTGTCGGGCGTTCAAATATCCTGGAGGGACAAATCATCGACTGCGGAACCGGCAGCGCGCAGCTCGAAATTGCCCCACAATGGATCATGACCCTGGACGTTAATGGTGAGCATTTTTCCCCGCGGCAAAGAATCGCCGTAAGTTTGCGGCCGGAATGTATCCGGTTTGTGACCGGGCGTGATGACACCAACACTTTTGATGCTACCATCAAACGCATGAGCTTTGCCGGTGCGTTTGCGGACTACCAGGTCGAGGCCGCCGGTCACCTTTTGCGAGTGCGACGACTGGCAATTGAGCCCGGCGCGCTTAAGAAAATTGGGGACAGGGTGATGCTGAGAGTCCCGCCCGCAGAAATAATATCCCTGCTGAAGTAATTTTGTACTACTCTCCTGCAAAACGTTGCTTTTTGGCAGGTCTTAGCCACGGATTTACATTCACTGATGCAAAACTGATTTGTTGAGCGTCATTTTGTCATCCAGTTAAACAAAAGATTTCTTCAAATTTGTTTAATACTCTAACCCGAAATCCGAGCGCCTCCGTATCAATCGGTCGGCTCAAAAATTTAAACCCATTTGCCGCGACCTGGGATTTTTCACCATTCAGTTTCTGGCACGAATGACCTTGCGCAAACATGTTCCGCTCTTTATTCTGCTGCTGCCGATTTCATTCATTCTGATAGCCTATGTTCTATTTCCCAATCTCCAGGTTTTGGTTCAGAGCTTCACCAGCGAGCGGGGCCTTACCGCCGATTATTATCGGGAGTTTTTCAACGTCAATCATCCCTCCAGTATGCTGGCGCTCTGGGGCAGTATTTATGTGTCATTGTTGACGGTGGTCTTCTCCGGGATCGTCGGGGTGTTGCTGGCGTACGTTTTCACTCATTACACTTTTCCGGGACGGGCCTTTTTTTCTGCACTGGCCGCGCTGCCGGTGGTGATGCCACCGCTGGTAGGCGTGCTCGCGTTTTTGTTTCTGTTTGGGGAAAGCGGAATCCTACCGCGGTTTTTGCAGGCGTTGTTCGGAATGGCGGCGCCACCGTTTGCGTTGAGCGGCATGGCCGCAATTCTGGTAGTGCACACCTACAGCATGTATGTTTATTTCTACCTTTTTGCTTCGACCGCGTTCAGCGAGCTGGATGTTTCGGTGATGGAGGCGGCACAAAATCTC
>DASWHH010000067.1:0-5614 GCA_036398295.1 bacterium | reverse complement strand
AGGCGCGCACCAGCCCCCAGCCATCGCCCATCAGCACCCGCGCGCCATCGATATCAATGGTCTCGTACTTGGCCTTGAAATCCTGAGTAAGATCCGCCACTACTTTAAATTTGTCTTCATCAGTGGCATCCACCCGAATTTCCGGAGTGGATTCAAAGTGGGGAATCTCGTCGGCAATTTCCGAGAGTTTCTTTTTTGCCGTCGAAATCATCTGCATTAACCGGCCGGAAACGTAAATACCATCGTCGAAACCCAGGTAGCCGTCGGTGTAAAAAATGTGCCCGGACATCTCGCCGGCCAGGGGCGCGTGCAGTTCCTTCATTTTCGCTTTCAACAGCGAATGGCCGGTCTTCCACATGACGGGTTTGCCGCCGAGTCTGGTGATTTCCTCCGGCAGCGCCTGCGAGCATTTAACATCAAAGACTATTTGCGCATTTTTGTTGCGCTCCAAAACCTCACGGCTGAGAATGGCCATCAGCCGATCGGCAAAGATGATGCGCCCTTTGTCGTCGATAACACCGACGCGATCGCTGTCACCGTCGTAACCGATGCCGACATCCGCGCCCACTTCCAATACCTTTTTCTGCAAATCCACCACATATTGGGGAATAGTCGGATCCGGGAGATGGTTTGGGAACCGGCCGTCGGGCTCGCAGTAGAGACAAACGACCTCGCAGCCCAGGTCCTGCCAGATTTTCGGGACGATCAAGCCGGCAGTGCCGTTGCCGGCATCAATAACGATTTTCAGTTTCTTCTCAAATTTCAGCCGCGACTGCACGGCGTGGACATAATCTTTCATTGTGTCTTTGACCGTCACCTCGCCCTTGCCCTTAACGAAATCCTGCTTCTCAATAATC
Source organism: bacterium (assembly GCA_036398295.1). Classification (GTDB taxonomy): domain Bacteria; phylum Zhuqueibacterota; class Zhuqueibacteria; order Oceanimicrobiales; family Oceanimicrobiaceae; genus DASWHH01. The sequence goes on along the minus strand of DASWHH010000067.1, from coordinate 4,757 downwards.
TTACGAATTTCTTGAATCTGCTCGCCGTAAACCGGAACGACCGCCTTCTTTGAAATTTTCAGTCCATTGTAATCGATAGGATTGTGGCTGCCGGTGATCATCACCCCGCCGTCAGCGTTTAAATGCAAGATGGCAAAATATTGCGCGGGCGTCAGCGTGACCCCAATATCGATCACCCTCACCCCGGTGGAAACCAATCCCTCCACCAGGGCATTCCTGATGCGTGGTGAGGACAGGCGGACATCGCGGCCGATAACCAGCGTCTTCGCGCCCGCGCGCGCCAAAAACGTCCCGATGCCTTTGCCTAACAGCGTGACGTTTTCATCCACCAAATCGACATCGGCGATGCCGCGAATATCATATTCGCGAAAGATATTGGGTTTCACCATGACAGCCTCCTAGGTATCATTTCTGTAGGGGCGGGGTAACAATCAGAAATTCGATTTCACTTGTCCGCATAAACCACACGGTCGATGCCATTCAGATCCGCGATCGCCTGAATGTGAGCAAACCCTAGTGTCGAGAATATTTTTTCAACGGGCTGCGCCTGGCCTAATCCTACCTCGACCGCGACGAGTCCGCCGTGACCCAAAATCATAGGCACGATGGCCGCGATTTGCCGATAAAAATTCAAACCATCGACACCATCTTTCAGGGCCGCGCGCGGCTCGAAGTCTCTGACCTCCTGCGGTAAATTTGAAAATTCGGCGTCGGAAATGTAAGGCGGATTCGAAACAATAGCATTGAACTCGTCTGCAAGTTCACTCAACAAGTTTATCGAAAAAAAGTCGAGTTTACGAAATTCGATTAGACCAGCGACCTCATTGCGGCGCGCGTTTTCGGAGGCAACTGTCAATGCGGCGTCTGAAACATCGATAGCGGTGATGCGCGCATTCGGTAAATGCTTTGCCAGTGCCACGGCAATGCACCCCGATCCGGTGCCGATGTCCAAAATCGCCAGGGCTCTTTCTGAAGCAAATCTCTCGCCGCAGAATTTCAAAATCGTTTCAACCAGTACTTCCGTTTCCGGGCGCGGAATCAGCACCTCGGAATTAACCTGAAAGCGTAGCGAGAAGAATTCCGTTTCGCCCAAAATGTATTGCAGCGGCTCGCGTCGCAACCGGCGTTTGAGCAGCCCTTTAAAGCGCTCGAGTTCGTCGGCAGTCAGAGGACGCTCAAAGTTCAAGTACAAGTCCACGCGATTTAAGTTGAGACTGTGTCCCAACAGCCGTTCGGTATTCAAACGGGCGTTCTCGAAGCCCTTTTCACTCAAGTATTGGCAACCCCAATTGAGCAATTCGAGGACTTTCCAGATTTTGGAGGGCTTCGGCATGATTTTTACAGTTTTTCAGGCAAAAGTCGCGACGCGTGGATCACAGCCAAGCTATCAATCCGTTTTGGTTTGATTCAGGTAAGTTATCTATACGAAATGCGACGAGCTTCTTCCTTTATCTTCACGACTGCCACTTTTATTTCCCATCGTCAAGTCGACTTTTCATCCTGCTTTCTTCAACATCTCCGCTTGATCCGCCAAACGCAGCTGCTCAATCACTTCGTCGAGATCGCCGTCGACAATGTCATCGAGGCGATAAAGCGTCAAGCCGATGCGGTGGTCGGTGAGACGGCTTTGCGGGAAATTGTAGGTGCGAATTTTGGCACTACGGTCGCCGGTGCTGATCATCGAACGGCGGCTGGCGGCCAACTTCTCCTGTTCCTCGCGCTGCTTTTTCTCCAGCAAGCGTGATTTAAGGACCTTGAGCGCCTTCGCCTTGTTTTTGTGCTGCGACTTCTCGTCCTGGCAGCTGACGACCATGCCGGTCGGAAGGTGAGTCACGCGCACCGCCGAGTCGGTGGTGTTGACACTCTGGCCGCCAGGCCCGGACGACCGAAAAACGTCAATCTTTAAATCGCTGGGATCAATCTCGATCTCAACTTCTTCGGCTTCCGGCAGTACTGCAACGGAGGCCGCCGAGGTGTGAATGCGGCCGCTGGCTTCGGTTTTTGGCACCCGCTGCACGCGATGGACACCGCTTTCGTACTTCATGTTACGGTAAGTGTTAGTGCCAACCAGCATGAAAATGATTTCTTTGAAGCCGCCGACGCCTTGGGGGTTCATGCTCAGTATTTCGACTTTCCAGCCCTTTTTCTCGGCGTAACGAATGTACATGCGATAGAGGTCGCCAGCAAACAGACCCGCTTCGTCGCCGCCGGTTCCGGCACGAATTTCAACGATAGCATTTTTGGAATCGTTCGAATCTTTCGGCAAAATCAAGAATTTCAGCTCATCTTCAAGATTCGTCATTTTGCTGCGCAGCTCGGCCACCTCCAGTTCCGCAATTTCCAGCAATTCTTTATCACTTTCCGCGGCCAGCACCGCTTCATCTTCGCTGATGGTTTTCAAAACCTCCTTGTACTGCTGATATTTTTCGATGGTTTTTTCCAGACTGCTTTTCTCTTTTGCGATACTGCGCATTCTCGACGGTTCTTGAACAACCGCGGGATCCATCATCAAGCTATTGAGTTCGTTGTAACGCGCGGCGATCTTTTCTAGCTGATCTAACATTTCATTTACTCCAAATCATGACGCTCTTTGCATTTGCATAGATTCGTGCTCAAAGACAACATCAGGATGGTCGGATGTGCTCATTTTTAAGGCGCATTTCAAAGCGACGATCGCCACCTCGAGTTGGCTTTCGTCCGGCTCTTTGGTGGTCAACCTTTGTAGCCACAAGCCGGGGGCAATGAACGGTTTCCAAAAGTTGATGCGCGAGCCGGCGTCGGACAAGCGAATAAATTCGTAGGAAATCCCGCCGATTAACGGGATGAACGCCAGCCGTAACAGGCGATCACCAACGTCTTCGGGCTTTCCCAAAAACATAAACACAAAAATGCTGACGATCATCACAATCAACAAAAAACTGGTTCCGCAGCGTGGGTGAAACCGCGTGAAAGTCTTGGCCACTGCGGGCACGAGCTTCTTTTTGCTTTCAAACGCAAAAATGCTCTTATGCTCGGCGCCATGATATTCGAAAATGCGGCGAATATCTTTCATTAAAGTGATGGCAACCAGATAAAGGAGAAAAATTACCAGCCGCAAAACCCCATCGACCAGGTTGAATGCGAAGCCGGTTTTAGCGCCTAACAACTCGGTCAACAGCAGGGGAACATAGAAGAAAATGAAGAGCCCAATGGCCAGGGAAAACACCACGGTGGACCCAAACCAGACCTTGGCCCACACACTTTTCTCGGAGGCGGCGGAAGGTTTTGCTGCGAGATTATCGGGGTCTTTGAGTCTTTCTTCTTCCATCACCACATCGCCCGAGAAAGACAGAGCCTGGATTCCTAAAATCAAAGACTCGACCAAAACCACCGCACCCCGCAACAAAGGCAGCGCAAGCACCCGGTAACGTTTTACAAACGATACAAAAGGTCTTTGTCGAACATAGATACTGCCGTCCTGGCGGCGCACCGCCACAGCGTAGGTATCGTGTGAACGCATCATGACCCCTTCAATCACTGCCTGCCCGCCAACTTGAATATTGGATTTCGACATCTTCTCTCACCGTTTGGTTGCAAGATTATTGAACATAAAAAAACGGAATGCATCCCGGCAGCGCAGGACCCATCCCGTTTTTTAAAATCAACAACAGCAGCTAGGCGTTTTCAGCAGTTTCTGCAACCGCTTCTTTGACTTTTTTCTTGCCGTACTTCTGATTGAATTTCTCCACGCGGCCGGCCGAGTCAACCAATTTCTGCTTGCCAGTAAAAAACGGATGACAGTTGGAGCAGATTTCCCCCCTGAGGTCGCCGACCGTGGAACGCACTTGAAAAGTGTTGCCGCAGGCGCAGGTAACGGTCCCGATTTTATATTGCGGATGAATCTTCTCTTTCACAAAAAACTCCTTTACAAATTTTACCAGAGTCAAAAAAACAACGCGCTAAATATAGACAAAGGACGAGATAAATGCAAGCATTTTTATTGCTCTTAGGTGTTCATGGAATCCAGGAAATCACGGTTGTTCTTGCTGCCGCGCATCCGTTCCAACAGGAATTCCATCGCCTCGACCGGGGTTAACTCCGCCAGGAATTTTCGCAAGATCCAGATACGGTTCAACTCGAAATCATCCAACAGCAGTTCTTCTTTACGGGTGCCGGATTTGTTGACATCGATTGAGGGGAAAATCCGGCGGTCGGATAGTCGCCGATCCAGCTGCAATTCCATATTACCTGTACCTTTAAATTCTTCAAAAATAACTTCGTCCATCCGGCTGCCGGTGTCGATGAGCGCGGTAGCAATAATCGTCAGGCTACCGCCCTCTTCGATATTTCTGGCCGATCCGAAAAATCGTTTCGGACGCTCAAGTGCAGTGGCATCCAAACCGCCGGAGAGGATTTTGCCGCTGTGCGGCACCACGGCGTTATGGGCGCGCGCCAGCCGGGTGATGCTGTCCAGCAAAATCACCACGTCCTGGTCATACTCTACCAGCCGCTTGGCCTTTTCCAAAACCATATCGGCCACTTGCACATGGCGATCGGGCGGTTCGTCAAACGTCGAGCTAATCACCTCTGCATTCACCGAGCGTTCCATGTCGGTCACTTCTTCGGGACGCTCGTCGATGAGCAGGACGATCATTTTGACTTCAGGATGGTTTTGGGTGATGGCGTTGGCGATTTTCTGCAACAGGATGGTTTTACCGGTTTTTGGCTGGGCGACGATCAAGCCGCGCTGTCCTTTTCCGATAGGTGTGAGCAGATTC
>DASWHH010000066.1:0-2712 GCA_036398295.1 bacterium | reverse complement strand
ATTTTTCCCTTAACGCCTTCGTAAGCGGTCAGGTTGTCCAATGCTTCATTAATTTGCCGGCTGGTTCTGGCACCGCCCTTAATCAACTCGCTTAAGAGCTTGAAGGCATCATAGCCAAACACCTCCCAGCGTTCCGGCGTGCGCTTCATCTTCAAACGAAACTCGGTGCGAAAATCCCTGAACTCCGCGTTTTGCTCATCCGGAAAATAATCGCTGACAAACACCACCCCGTCAACGTAGCGCTGGACCTGGGGTGCTTGCAGGGCTTCGAGGTTGTCCCAGTATTCGCCGCCCAAAATCTGCGCCCGAATATTGTTCAATGCAAATTGCGGCCCGACATATTTGATGTGATCGGCATAAATCGGAAAAAAAATGCCGTCGATGGAGTGCACCGGAATATCCTTTTCATCAAGGTCCTGGCCCTTGTCCTCCGCCTCTGCTATTAGTCCGGCAACATCCGTGGAATCGAACGCAAACGCTGCCTCGCGGATGGCTTTAAACTGCCGGCTCAGATCTTCGGGATTTCCGTAATACCACCCTTGTGCGAGAATTCGCCCGCCAAGCTGATCGACTTTTGAAGTGAAGCTGTTGGTCATCTGCTGGCCGTATTCATCGGCCGGCGCCAGCGTGGCAAAGGTGCGGAGACCCAAAATTTCAAAGGCGTATTGCGCGATGGCTTCGCCCTTGCGTTCGAGGTTGCTGTTGAGCTGGTAAATATTATCTCCAACCGCCGCCACATCATTTTCAGTGGCAGCGGGGCCGATGACCGGCGTGCCTTCTCGTGACGCCAGCGCGCCGATGCCGGCGGTGATTTCACTCTCCAGCTCGCCGATGACAGCAGTAACTTTTTCAACTTCGATCAACCGTTTGATTTCTTGAATAGCCTTGATCAAATTGCTTTCCGAATCCTCTACGACCAGTGGTATCGCGAGAGAATTCTTGTTGTACTGCTGAGCAAATTTAATTCCGCGCAGAATGCCCTGGCCCTCCTCGGCATAGAAACCGGTGAGCGGCAGGATGACGCCAACCTTCAATGATCTCGAAATCGGCGAGCCGGTTTCTTTCATTAGTTGATCAATTGTGGGGATATGTTTTTTGGAATCGTACTTTCGTTTATAATCTTTCAGCAGCGCTTCGGCGCGGTCGGGCAAGCCTTCGGCAATCTCCTTGCGCGCCAACTCCACGGTCACGATGGCGGCGGAATTCTGGGCATTAGCCACCGGCAGTAAACTGCGCGTTTCAGCCAGTGACAGCTTTGCCCGAATGATCTTTGTGGCCAGTGTTGCGCTTTTGGTCGCCAGAGCCGTCTGATGACTCCAGTCAGACACCCATAGAAAATCCTTGGCCGCGCTGGAAAATTGCTCAAGTCGGTAATGAGCGCTGGCACGGGAAAAAACCGCGTCGTCCACATAGCCGCTCTTGGGAAAAGTGGCGATTAGCTTATCATAGTGAGGAATGGCTTCACTGAAGCGACTGAGCCGATCCAAGCATTTGCCAGTCATTAGCAGAGCCGCGGTGGTGCGCTGATGCAACTGCCGGGAAGTTGCCAGCGCCTCAAAAGCAGTCAACGCTGATTTGTATTCGGCGGATTTGTACAATATCAGCGCTTTTTTGAAGTCATTGTCCCTCTCGGGGTTGACTTTGACACTGGTCCAATCCTGGCTGTATCCCGCGGACCCACAGACAAATAGAATCGAAGCAAAAATGATCCGCGCCCCCCAAAGCATAGAACCGTTATCGTACATGACCCTCTTCCGTTTATTCCACCGTTACGCTTTTGGCTAAATTGCGGGGCTGATCTACATCGCAGCCTCGCAGCACCGCAATGTAATAGGCCATTAGTTGCAACGGGATGATGGTTAAGATGGGCGTCAAGAACTCCATGGTCGGCGGCACATAAATGACGTGATCCGCGAGGTGCTTGATCTCGTTATCGCCTTCGGTGGCGATGACGATGATGCGGCCCTTGCGTGCGCGCACTTCCTGAATGTTGCTGAGGATTTTGTCATAGGTCGAATCTTTCGTCGCGATGAACACCACTGGCATGTTCTCATCAATCAAAGCAATCGGCCCGTGTTTCATCTCCGCGGCCGGATAGCCTTCGGCATGGATATACGAAATTTCTTTCAATTTCAACGCGCCCTCCAATGCCACCGGGAAATTGTAGCCGCGACCAAGGTAAAGAAAATTCTGGCTTTTGTAATAGGAGCGGGCAATCTCCTTGACCGCGTCCTGGTTCGACAAAATCTGCGCGACTTTCTTTGGAATACTTTTCATCTCTTTGACGATCTCCACACCCTTTGACGCTCCCATGTTGCGCATTCTTGCCAAAAGCAGGGTAATCAGCCCCAGCACGGTCACCTGAGAAGTGAAGGCTTTGGTGGAAGCCACGCCGATTTCCGGTCCCGCGTGCAGATAAACACCGGCGTCGCTTTCGCGAGCAATGGTGGAGCCGACGACATTGCAGACGCCCAATACTTTGGCGCCTTTACGCTTGGCTTCACGTAATGCTGCGAGCGTATCGGCGGTTTCGCCGGACTGGCTGATGACGAACATCACCGAGCCGCGTTCGATCACCGGATCGCGGTAACGGAATTCCGAAGCGTACTCCACTTCTACGGGTGTACGCGCAAATTCCTCGAACAAATACTCGCCGATGAGAGCGGCGTGCCAACTGGTGCCGCAGGCGCTGATCAAAATTTGTGGGGCGTA
>DASWHH010000065.1:0-2981 GCA_036398295.1 bacterium | reverse complement strand
AAAATCGCTCTTCAATGGGTGTGGTAAGGCTGCCGCGGATGGGTTTCATCGCGCCGACAAACATGCGCGTGGCCAAAACATGTCCCGGGCGCACCTGCTTGAAAAATCGGTGTTCCGTATAAAATTTCAAATATTTGAAATCACTACGCAGGAATCGGCCCGCTTCTTCCAAAACGAAGGATGAGATATGCCCGCGCGTCGGCGAAAAGAGCTGATCGGTGGAATTGCGGCGAATACCCGCAACGAATACCGACGTGTTGGTTTCTACGGTAACGGAGCCGGTTGCGCCGAGAACGCGGTTATGTTCTACGCGCGGCGAGAAAAAGACATTGGTGCGCCGTGTCAACTGGCGGTTCAGAGTCGCTTCCAACCCCACTCGTTTAGCGTCATAGCTGCGCTCGTCCTCCCAGGTGAAAAAGGGCTTGAGAAGCAAGTCATTTTTATTGCTAAAAAAGTAGGGCTGGCTCAATTCAATCTGCAACTGCAGGGGTAAAATCTCCGTGGAATGTTTGGCCAACATGCGCAGTATGCGGGCTCCGCCAAAAAAATTGCGGTTTCGCCACTGCGCCGACGCCCGAAACAATTCCTCGGAGCCATAGCCAATGCCCAATTTCAAGGTACGCGGCACCGACTCGCGAACGCGCACTTCGATGGGTATGTATTCAGGCCGCTGATCCAAATTGGTGGCGCGCAGACTCACAAACTGAAACAACTCCAGTCTATACACCTGGCTTTGCGCGTCAGTTAAACGGCTCTGCACAAACGGCCGGCCGGTGCGGAATCCCAGCCCGCGCCGTATTACATCATCCGAGACACTCTGGTTGCCGGTGATGGTGATGTCGCCGAAATAGCACAATGGGCCGGGTTCCAGATGCCATTCGAGGCGCACCCGATGCTGGGCCTCATCCATGACAGGTCTGACCTTCGCCTGAATGTATGGATAGCCGCGATTGCTAAACCGCTCTACCAGCCGGGCATGATCAAGTGTCAGGTCTTCCTCGCGGTATCGCTTGCCCGGTTTCAAGGTCAACATTGCCTCCAGTCGGTCTGCGGGAATGGGCAGCTCGACGCCATTCGTTGCCATCACCGCCACGGACTCCACGCGGGTAGGCTTGCCCTCCTCCACCACAATTTTGACTTTGACCCGATCGTTTTTGCTGCTGTATTTCAACTCATAATCTTTGACCCGGGCTTGTAAGTAGCCTTCCCGTTGGTAGAAGCGCTCGATTCTCAGCAGATCCTGCAGGAGAATATCTTCGTCGAATTCGGGACCGGATTGCCAGAAAAAGATCAAACTGGTCCACGGTTTTCCACGGGTCAAAATTGCCCGGGACAGCTTGCTGGCGGAAACGGTTTTGTTGCCAACAAACTTGATTTTATCAACCCGAACCTGCTGGCAAAACAAGCTGGTGGCGAACAAAAGAAGAAAAGTTGATATAATGGGTGGCAATAAAGCGGAGCTCTTCACAGTTCAATTCTAAAAATTGTCGACCTAACAAGCAAGAATTTTTTTGCGTTGACTATTAAAATGAGAAAGGTTAGATTAGTTTCCGAATTTTCAAACGTCGATTTGTGAATGATAGCCTCTTAGATGGAAAAAACCACAAACAATCTTTATCAATTCAATGAGTGATCTCTTCCACAAAGACGTCCCTTACGATTTTATTCTAAAAATATTTGACGTAATGCTAAAAGCAAATTGGCATCAATACCAGATTTTGACCAAGAGATCGGATCGTTTGCTAGAGCTTAATCCAATCTTACCCTGGGCACCACACATCTGGATGGGGGTGAGTGTCGAAAATCAGTACCATACATTTCGCATTGATCATCTACGAAAAACGGGGGCAATGATCAAGTTTCTATCGATAGAACCACTTCTAGGACCCTTGTACAAACTCAATTTGAATGGGATCAATTGGGTTATCGTAGGTGGTGAGTCTGGACCGAGGGCAAGACCAATGGATCCAGTTTGGGTTGTTGACATTCGCAATCAATGCCAAAAAGCTAAAGTTCCTTTTTTCTTTAAGCAGTGGGGTGGTTTTAATAGGAAGAAAACTGGTCGTGAGCTTGAGGCCGAATTTGGGATGAAAAACCCCTGATGGTATCTGAAAAAGCGTTACACAATCTTCCCGACACGATCTAAGAACCTTTTGGGCAACGATGTATGAAAGAGTACGATAAGATTTTGAAGTTTGCCCTGCAATTAGCGCGCGCCGCCGAGGCCGAAATCCTGCCCCGCTTTCTCAACTGCAGCGTCAGCCTCAAAGCCGACGGCTCCGAAGTCACCGATGCCGATCGCGCGGCCGAGCAAGCTATTCGAAAAATGATTGAATCCCATTACCCGACGCACGCCATCCTCGGCGAGGAGTTTGGCGGTCACGATTCCCGGGATGCCGAGCAGCTGTGGATTATCGATCCGATCGACGGCACGGCGTGGTTCACACTCGGCGTGCCGCTTTTTGGCACTTTGATAGCTTACGTGGAAAATCAGCAGGCGGTAGCAGGCGTGATTCACCTGCCCGCCATTAACGAAACGGTATATGCCTCACGCGGAGGGGGCTGCTGGTTCAAAAAAGGCGGTGAGCAAGCCGTAGCCGTGCGGGTGAGTGAGCCGGTCCCTCTCAGCGCAGCGGTCGTTTCGGCAACAGGTGTTCATAGCACGAACATTCTACACCAGACCGAGCAGATACCGTACAACCTGCAGGCATTGATTCCGCGCGTGCGCAAGTTTCGTTTTGTGAGCGACTGCCTGCAGTACGCCCTCCTGTGCCGGGGCCGTCTCCACGCGGCGGTGGACACCGTGATGCATCCCTGGGATGTCGCGGCGCTGCTGCCCTGTGTCGCTGAAGCCGGGGGCGTGGCGAGCACCCTCGACGGAAAGCGTGACGACGTCATTTACGGCGGCAGTTTAGTCACGGCATGTCATCCGTCGGTTTTGGAAGAAGTGATGAACGTGTTGGCGCCACAAGGAAGCGAAA
>DASWHH010000064.1:0-6906 GCA_036398295.1 bacterium | reverse complement strand
CTGACCACTATATTTTCACCAAGGATAAATACGCCAACCGCAACGTTGACATCTTGCGCGAATTTGCTCGAGAGCAGGACTTGCCCCATTTCTATGATGTCGGCACCGCCCGGTACAAAGGCGTCTGTCACATCGCGCTGCCGGAGGAAGGGTTCACACGGCCCGGCGAGGTTTTGTTTGGGACGGATTCCCACACCTGCACCGCCGGCGCCTTCGGCGAGTTTGCCACCGGTATTGGCAACACCGATGCCGCGTTCATTTTGGGAACCGGCAAGCTCTGGGTCAAAGTTCCCGAAACCATGAAGTTCATTTTTGAAGGCGAAATTCACCCCTACATCATGGCCAAGGACATGATTCTCAAAATCATTGGCGACATCGGGGTGGATGGCGCCAGTTACCGCTGCATGGAGTTTGCCGGCGACGGCGTACAGGCCCTCGATATGGAGGGCCGGATGACACTGGCAAACATGGTGATCGAAGCCGGCGGCAAGAACGGTGTGATCGAGGCGGACGAAACAACGTTTGAATACGTGCGGGCCAGAACCGCGCAGCCGTTCGAACCGGTCTTGAACGATCAGGCTGCAAGTTACCACAGCAGGTATGTCTACAACTCCAAAGAGCTACAGCCGATGCTTGCCAAACCGCACTCCCCGGACGACAAGGCAACGGTCTGGGAAATGCGCGATACCGCGCTGAATCGCGCCTATATCGGTTCCTGCACTGGCGGCAAGCTGAGCGATTTTATCGCCGCGGCAAAAATTATCAACAATCAAACGGTACAGGTGGACACGTATGTTGTGCCGGCGACGACCGAGATCGACAAAGGGCTTGACACTGAAAAAATCGACGGCGTGACGCTCCGGGAAATCTTCCAAAACGCCGGGGCCAAAATCGGGCAAGCCTCCTGCGCCGCGTGCCTCGGGGGCCCGGATGACACCTTCGGCCGGCTCAACGGCGACGAAGTTTGCATTTCAACCACCAATCGCAATTTTCCGGGTCGGATGGGGTCGAAGCAAGCCCAGGTCTACTTAGCTTCGCCATTCACCGTGGCGGCGTCGGCGATCAGGGGAAAAATTACGGATCCGAGAGAGTTTTTGTAAAATTAAGAATTAGAAATATGAAATTAAAGATTAGATTGTGAATTCTGCAGTTTGCATTTTGAGTTTTTGTTCTCGTTCCCAAACTCTGTTTGGGAACGCATTACAGGAGCGTTCCCAAGTGGAACCTGGAAACGAGTAAAATTTCGAAGTTTCGAAAAACAAGGAGAAATCCAACAGTGAAAATCAAAGGTAAAGCATTTGTATTAGGCGAAAATATCGACACCGATCAAATCATCCCTGCCAAATACCTGGTTTACAGTCTCGACAAACCGGAAGAAAGAAAATACTACGGCAAGTTCGCGCTCTCCGGAGTTCCGGAATCGTACGCGGGATTGCCGGATGGAAATATCTCTTTTGTCCGTGAAAACTTGTTTGAAACGGAATTTGCGATTGTGGTGGCCGGGAAAAACTTCGGTTGCGGGTCGTCGCGTGAACACGCGCCGGCGGCGCTACAAATCGCCGGCATAAAGGCCGTTATCGCGCCCTCCTATGCCAGGATATTCTATCGCAACGCCGTTGACGGCGGGTTTGTGGTACCATTCGAGAGCAGCGAAGATCTTTCCACCAGCATCAGAACCCACGACCTGATCGAGATCGATGAAGAAAGCAACCGGCTAAACAACCTGCGCACCGGTGAAACTTATTCGCTGCGACCCCTCGGGGAGGTAGCGGATATTGTTCATGCAGGTGGAATTTTTGAATTTGCACGAAAAAGCGGGATGATCCAATGAAAAAGAAGATTGTTGTACTACCGGGAGATGGTATCGGCGTGGAAGTCACCGCTGCTGCTATAAAAGTTTTGAAAGAGGTCGCCAAAGAATTCAACCTGTCCATTGAAACCGCTTATTTTGAGGTCGGTGGCGCCAGCCTCGACATTTACGATGTGCCAATTCGGGATGAGGTGATCGCTGCCTGTAAGCGCGCAGACGCCGTTTTTCTCGGTGCCGTCGGCGGTCCGAAGTGGGACACCTACCCCAAGGACAAACGCCCTGAAGGGGCCTTGCTCAAACTGCGCAAGGAACTGCAGGTTTTTACCAACCTGCGCCCCATCAAGGTTTACGAGCCGCTCATCGGCGCATCTTCATTGAAGCCGGAGTATATCCAGGACGCCGATATCCTCGTCGTCCGGGAACTCACCGGCGGAATCTACTTCGGCAAGCCCAGCTTCACCGAAACCCTGGATGCGGAAGAACGGGCGGTGGATACGATGGAATACCGCACCTCCGAGATTGAACGCATCGCCAGGGTTGCGTTTAAGGCAGCCAGAAAAAGAAAAAGGAAAGTCACCTCGGTGGACAAGGCCAATGTCCTGGCGACCTCGCAATTGTGGCGCAAAACCGTCAGCGCGGTGGCGAAGGCCTATCCGCAAATCCGATTGGAACACATGCTCGTGGACAATTGCGCCATGCAGTTGATTCGCAATCCGAAGCAGTTCGACGTGATTTTGACGGAAAATATGTTTGGTGACATTTTGAGCGACGAAGCGGCCATGTTGACGGGCTCGCTTGGGATGCTGCCGTCCGCCAGTTTGGGTGAGGGTGTTGGTCTCTATGAACCGGTTCATGGATCCGCGCCTGACATCGCCGGTCAAAACATTGCCAACCCGATCGCGGCGATCAGTTCCATCGCACTGATGTACCGCTACTCTTTCAATATGGAAGAGGCAGCCGAGTTAATCGAAAGGGGTATTCAAGGCGTTTTGAACGCCGGCCGGAAAAGCTTTGACCTGGCAACCAATGGCGCCAAACCGCTCGGCACCACGGAGATGACTGACGAGATTATTCACGAAATGAACTCTCTCTTCTTGCCGTTCATCTAAATTTGCATCAACTACATCCAAAGGTTTTCAAGCCGCCGGCGGCCAGGCAGGATTTGCGATCTCTTTTGAGCGCATGGGCCGTCATGGCGATGATTGATACCTCCACCCCACGTTCCCAACCACACAACGTCCGCCGCGTCGATATGAATGGTGGTCACCACGTTGATATTCCGACTGTTGGTTCTGACGACCAATGGTAATATTTAATTGTCAACTTCGCATTGCGACTAAAGCAAAATCGGTTCGGAAAGCCGCGGGATTCTGTCTCTCAAAAAATGTGAAAACTTATTGCTTGCATAAAAGGAAGAGGTGAGTTAAATTTCGAAAAATTATTATAGTTATTCAGATAAGTTGCCTGGCATTGTATGCGCTCAAAAGTATCGGAAACCAAGAGAATATGCCCAAATTTCCATCCGATTTTGTGTGGGGAACGGCGACTTCGAGTTATCAAATCGAGGGCGCCTGGCTTGACGGTGGCAGGGGCTTGTCAATTTGGGACGCCTACTGTCATGGCTCCGGAAGAGTCAGGAATCATGATACCGGCGATGTCGCTTGCGATCATTATCATCACTACCGGGACGACGTCAAGCTGATGGCCGAGCTGGGGCTACCAGCGTACCGCTTCTCCATTTCCTGGCCGCGCCTTCAACCTGCGGGGCGAGGCAAGCCCAATCCCGAAGGGTTACGCTTTTATTCTGATTTGATCGACACCTTGCTGGCTCACAAGATCACCCCGTGGGTCACCCTCTACCATTGGGACCTGCCACTTGCCCTGCAAATGGAGCATGATGGTTGGGTGAATCCGAAATTAGCTGACTTCTTTGCTGACTACGCCGCCACCTGTTTTGAGGCGTTTGGGGACCGGGTCAAACATTGGCTGACTTTAAACGAGCCCTGGTGCAGCGCCGTACTGGGCCATGGTACCGGTATCCACGCTCCCGGCCGGATTGGGCGGGACGAACCCTATCTGTCGGGGCACACGTTGCTGCGCGCCCATGCCCTGGCGGTGCAGAGATATCGTTCGCACTTTCAGCCCCATCAGAAAGGCAGCATCGCTCTGAGCTGCAACTGCGACTGGCGCGAAGCGCGCACCGACAGCGACGCTGACCGGCATGCGGCGCAACGTGCGGTGGAGTTTTTGTTGGGATGGTTTGCCGATCCGATTTACAAAGGAGACTATCCACCATCCATGCGTGAACGTCTCGGCAACCGGTTGCCGTCATTTACCGACGCTGAACAGACATTGCTGATTGGCTCCGCTGATTTTTTCGGTCTGAACCACTACACAACGATGTATGCCGCCAACGCCAATCGCGTGCGTAATAACGGCGGCGTCCTCGATGACCCCGGCGTCACCATGACTTCGGATCCGAATTGGGAAAAAACTCAGATGGAATGGAACATCGTTCCCCGGGGTTTTCGAAAAACACTGCAGTGGGTTCACGAACGTTATCAATCTCCCAACATCTATGTGACGGAAAATGGCTGTGCTTTTCCGGATGAGCTGCGCGACGGCCAGGTTGACGATGTCCGCCGCATCGCCTATCTCGAGGGCTATCTTCGGGCGGCTTACGAAGCCATGGAGAGTGGAGTCAATCTCAGGGGATATTTTGTATGGTCCCTTATGGACAATTTTGAGTGGGGAGAAGGCTATTCCAGGCGCTTTGGCATTCATCATGTTGACTTCGGCAGCGGTCGGCGCAGTCCCAAAGCATCGGCGAAATGGTACGCCGAGGTCATCAAACGGAACGGTTTGTTTTAAGCCTCTTCCGGAAGCGCCCCTTCCTCTGCTCGACAGGGATTTGTAATCCTTGTCGTCGTTCTGCATTGCAAATTCCGCACGAGTGCATGGCCGTTTTCATGCTCGTTCCATCCCGACGCTTCGTCGACGCCCCGGGATGGCAACGGGATTGTTTAGAAGCTCCGCTTCCGTTCATGGGCGAAGCAGAGCTTCGCCTTACAAGAGCCCGTTCCCAGGTAAAGCTTGGGAACGAGAAGAACGAGCCAAATCCAAGTCCATGAAACGATAGCCGATTTTCGGTTTCCGAATGAGAACCAACGTCATCAGGAGTTAAGCGAACGGAGGGAGGAATATGCAGCTGCACTGGATCGACATCAGCATCATTTTTGCGTATTTGGGTATGACCCTCGTCATCGGCTTCTGGGTTTCCAAACGCGCATCCAAAGACATGAATTCCTATTTTCTGGGTGGCAACACCATGCCGTGGTACGTCCTTGGCGTTTCAGACGCTTCCGGCATGTTCGATGTCACCGGCACGATGTGGCTGGTCTATGTCACTTTTGTTTATGGCCTCAAAGGCATCTTCATTCCCTGGCTGTGGCCGGTCTTCAACCAGGTATTTTTGATGGTTTTCCTTTCCACCTGGCTGCGCCGCTCCAACGCCATGACCGGCGCCGAGTGGCTGAAAACGCGCTTTGGCACGGGGAAGGGGGCGACGTTGAGCCACATAATTATCGTCGTATTTGCGATGGTGAGTGTGATTGGCTTTCTGGCTTATGACTTCAAAGGCATCGGCAAGTTCGCGAAAACTTTTCTGCCATGGGACCTGTCAGCCAACACCTATGCGATGATCCTGATGGGCATCACCACGATTTATGTCATCAAAGGCGGCATGTTCAGCGTGGTGTTGACCGAGGTGGCGCAGTTCTGCGTCATGTTCCTTGCCTCGATCGCGGTCGGTATCATTGCCATGAACAAAGTGAGCCCCGAGATGCTCAACAGCGTCCTTCCCGAAGGCTGGAAGAACATCTTTTTTGGGTGGAACCTCGATCTCGATTGGAGCGGCATCCTCGATTCCGTCAATGCGAAAATCGCCGCGGATGGCTATTCACTGTTTGCGATCTTCTGGGGCATGATGGTTTTCAAAGGCGTGATGGTGAGCATGGCGGGCCCGGCCCCCAACTACGATATGCAGCGCATCCTCTCGACGCGCTCGCCCAAAGAGGCCGCCAAAATGAACGGCTTCGTTTCCATCGTGCTGTTCTTCCCGCGCTATATGCTGGTGGCCGGACTGACTGTGCTGGCGCTGGCGTACTTCATGCCGCAGCTGCGCGCCATGGGCGACGGCATCGATTTCGAGCTGATTCTGCCGTATGCGCTGGGCAATTTCGTGCCCATCGGTTTGTTGGGGGTTCTGATGGCTGGACTGCTGGCGGCGTTCATGTCCACCTTTGCGGCTACGGTCAATGCCGCGCCGGCGTATTTGGTCAACGACATCTACAAGCGTTTCATCAACCCCAACGCCGATTCCAAAACCTATGTGCGCATGAGCTATCTCTGCTCCCTGGCGGTGGTGATCGTCGGCATCAGTTTCGGATTTCTCGTGGAATCGATCAATTCGGTCACGCAGTGGATCGTGAATGCGCTTTGGGGCGGGTACACCGCGGCCAATGTGCTCAAATGGTACTGGTGGCGCTTCAACGGTTATGGCTATTTCTGGGGCATGGTGACCGGCATCGCGGCGTCGCTCATCACCCCGCTGGTCGCGCCAATTTCGCCGACCATTTACCAGTTTCCGATCATTCTCGCCGCATCGCTGGCGGGCTGTTTCATCGGCACCTTCGCCACCAAACCCGACGATATGGAGGTGCTCACGAAGTTCTACAAAACCGTCCGTCCCTGGGGTTTCTGGAAACCGGTGCAAGAGTTGGTGATGGCGGAAGACCCGAATTTCAAACCCAACAAGAATTTCAAGCGCGACATGTTCAACGTGGCGATGGGCATCATCTGGCAAACCAGTTTGGTGGCGCTGCCAATCTGCCTGGTGATTCAGGAAAAGATGTACATTATTTTTGACCTCATCATCGTGGTGACGGCGAGTGTGATTATGAAGAAGAACTGGTATGATAAGTTGGAGGATTAAGGGGACAGAAATACAACGAACAGAAAGGACAAACCCGCATAGCTGCCAACGTCGGGCCTGAGGCGCCTGAAGCGATTACCTGCATGCCCGACGTTAGGCCGCG